>NZ_RAWQ01000018.1:0-74831 GCF_003668965.1 Corallococcus sp. AB030 | reverse complement strand
ACCGGGACGAGGGCGACGAGGACGACGACGAGGAGACGGACGAGCCCCGCAACGGCGCCTCGTCCAAGAAGACCGCGCCCCGGGAGAAGCCCGCCGCCAAGACGGCGTCCCTCCCGGCCGCGAAGAAGGCCAAGAAGTAGGCTTTCCAGGGGCGTTCCAAGGCGAATTCCCGCGTTCCAGAAGGGCGGCTTCGACCGCTCGTCAACGCGGGGTGTCATCTTGGGTTGACTCAAAAATCAGTCGACGCCACACTTCCTGCGTCACATGGGCCGCTGACCCTTACTTTTTCCCGCCCTGCGGGAAGCAGGCAGGCAGCGAGCCCCTACGCAGGAGTGGCCATGTCCGCCGGCATCAACACCTACAAGACCGACCTTCGAGAGATCTTCTTCACGCTGTTCGAGCAGTTCGGCTTCGGCCAGGTGGCGGGCACGGCCCCCTATGACGCCTGGGGCCCGGACGAGGCGAAGGCGGTCCTCACGGAGACGTACCGCTTCGCGCGCGAGGTGCTGGGGCCCCTCAACTCGGTGGGTGACCGTGAGGGCTGCCGGTTGGAGAACGGCTCGGTCTTCACGCCCAAGGGCTTCAAGGACGCGTGGAACAAGCTCTACGAGCAGGGCTTCAAGACGGTGGCGGTGAGCCCCGACCACGGCGGCCAGGGCGCGCCGATGATGCTCCAGGTGACGGTGGAGGAGATCCTCTCCGGCGCCAACACCGCGTTCAACATGTACCCGGGCCTGGCCTTCGGCGCGGCGGAAGTTGTCGCGGAGTGCGGCACGCCCGAGCAGCAGAAGCAGTTCGTGGAGCGCATGCTCAACGGCACCTGGGGCGGCACCATGTGCCTCACGGAGCCGCACGCCGGCTCCGACGTGGGCGCGGCCAAGTCCACCGCGAAGCGCAACGGGGACGGCACCTACAGCATCAAGGGCACGAAGATCTTCATCTCCGGCGGCGACCATGACATGGCCGGGAACATCATCCACCTGGTGCTCGCGCGCATCGACGGCGCGCCGGCCGGCACCAAGGGCCTGTCGCTGTTCATCGTCCCCAAGCTGCGCATCAACGCGGACGGTTCCTCCGGCCAGGCCAACGACGTCACCGTGGGGTCCATCGAGCACAAGATGGGCATCAACGGCTCCGCCACCTGTGTCCTCAACTTCGGTGAGAACGACGGCTGTCTGGGCGAGCTCGTGGGCACGGTCGAGCACGTGGGCATGAGCCAGATGTTCAAGATGATGAACGGCGCGCGCATCGCCGTGGGCATCCAGGGCGTGAGCCTGGCGTCGGCCGCGTACTACAACGCGCTGGACTACGCGAAGGACCGCAAGCAGGGCTCCCACTTCACCAAGTGGAAGGACCCGTCCGCGCCGCGCGCCTCCATCATCGAGCACCCGGACGTCCGCCGCATGCTGCTGGACATCAAGGCGCACGTGGAAGGCATCCGCGCGCTGGTCATCAAGCTGGCCATGCACCTGGACAAGGCGAAGCAGCTGGCGGGCAAGGACGACGACGCGGCCACCTACCACAAGGGCCAGGTGGAGGTGCTGACGCCGCTGGTGAAGTCCTACGGCTCCGACCAGGCCTTCCGCCTCTGCGCGCAGGCCATCCAGGTGTACGGCGGCGCCGGCTACATCCAGGACTATCCGGTGGAGCAGTACACGCGCGACTCGAAGATCTTCTCCGTCTACGAGGGCACCAACCACATCCAGGCCATGGACCTGGTGGGCCGCAAGATGGGCCAGGCGGGCGGCGCGCACTTCCAGCAGTTCATGGGCGATGTCGGCAGCTTCGTGGAAGCGCACCGCGAGCACCCGGTGCTGGGCGAGGCCGTGAAGACGCTGGCCGGCGCGCAGGAAGGCCTGATGTCCAGCGCGATGGCGCTGTTCGGCTGGTCGCAGGACGCGGGCCGCTTCCCGCTCATCCCCCTGTCCGCCAACCGCTTCCTCAACATGATGTCGGAGGTCGCCGTGGGCTGGCTGCTGCTGGACGCGGCCGTCATCGCGGAGAAGGCCGCCGCCAACGTGGCCGCCGACCACCCGGACAAGGCGTTCTACGAGGGCAAGAAGTTCAGCGCCCTGTGGTACGCGCGCAACGTGCTGCCCAACGTGGAGTACGCCGCGCGCCTCATCGCCACCGAGGACACGTCCCCGATGGACATCACCGACGCGGCGTTCGGCGGCGTCTGAAGCAGAATCTGAAGTCCTGAAATGAAGAAGGCCCTCCGGCACGTGACGCGCCGGGGGGCCTTTTCCTTTTCGGGCCTGAGCCTTAGTCGCCTTCGCGCACGCCGATGGCGAGCTGCGCGAGGCCGGCCTTCTTCGCCAGCTCCATCACCTGCACCACGGTGCCGTGGGGGACGCCTTCGTCCGCCTGGACAATCACCACGGTGTCGGGGTTCTGGTTCTTCGCGTTGTCGAAGGCCTGCTTCAGCTCCGCCTCCGCGACGACGTTGCCCGCGAGCACGAAGCGTCCGTCCGCCAGCACCGCCACGGACAGGTCCGTGGTGCGCGCGGTGACGTCCGCGGCGCCGCCCTTGGGCAGGTTCACCTTGAGGCCCGCCTTCGCGCCGCCGCCCGGGCCCTGCTGGGTGATGACCGAACTGGTCACCATGAAGATGATGAGCAGCACGAGCATCACGTCCGTCAGCGGCGTGATGTTGATCTCCGCGAAGCCCGCGCCCTCCACCTCGTCATCGCCCGAGCCGGGCGTCTTTCCCATGGCCATGGTGGGCGTGTCTCCTTACGAGGCGGGCTGCGGATCCGGGCGGGACGCCGGGGGCGTGGTGCTTTCGCGCGGGGGCGGCGTGGTGTCCGGCAGCGGGCCGCCGGCCGAGCGCTCCTTGAGCACCTCCGCGAACTCGTCGCCCAACAGGCGCAGCTCCACCAGCACGCGGGACAGCCGGGCCTGGAAGTAGTTATAGAAGACCATCGCCTGCACGGCGACGAGGATGCCCACGGCGGTGGCGACGAGCGCTTCGGAGATGCCCGTCATCACGGCAGCGGAGCCGCCGGTACCGCCGGCCTCCACGTCCACGCCCAGGTCCTTGAAGGAGCGCATGATGCCGGCCACGGTGCCGAAGAGGCCCACGAAGGGCGTCGTCGAACCGATGGTGGCGAGCAGCCACAGGTTGCGCCGCAGCTTGAGCCCCACCTGGGCGCGCTCGCGCTCCACGGCGGACTCGATGCCGTTGCCACCGGAGGAGCGGGAGCGCTCCCAGCGGTCGAACCCGGCGAGGAAGATGTCGGCCGCCACGGCGTCGGAGCGCTCGGCGGCGGTGCGGGCGGCGGCCACGTCACCCCGGAGGAGGTGCTTCTGGACGATTTCGCCCAGGTTGCGGGAGCGTTCGCTCACGCCCCAGAGGGCGATGAGCCGCTCGATGGCCACGCCCAGGGCCACCACGGAGGCGCCCAGGAGGAGGGCGAGGGTGACGCCGCCCAGGCGAAGGTAATGAAGTAGATCGTTCAGGCTCATGATGGATGACCGGGCAGGCGGCCCTGGCTCACACTAGGACATATGAACCGCGCAGCCGCCGCAATCTTCCTGGCCCTCCTCTGTTCGGCCTGCCCCAAACGTCTCGAGTTCGGTCCGGAGGGCCGCATCGAGGACGCCCAGACGCTCTACCAGCACGTGCGCGAGCGGCAGGCGAAGGTGGTGACCCTGGAGGGTGACGCCAAGCTGCACGTGGACTCGCCCCAGGGCAGTGGAACGCTCTCCACGTATCTCTCCATCACCCGTCCGGCCCTCATCCACCTGGAGACGTACGACTTCTTCAACCGCCCGGTGGCCTCGCTCGTCTCCGACGGCGAACGCTTTGGCGTCTACCAGGCGGGGGAGAACACGTACCTCCAGGGCCCAGCGAGCGCGGAGAACGTGTCCCGCTTCCTTCCTGTCGTCCTGCCGAGCGAGGAGCTGGTGGCGGTGATGCTGGGGCAGGTCCCCCTCCTGCCGCCGGAGTCCATGACCCTGGAGCTGGACGAGAAGGAGCGGGTGTACGTGCTCAAGCTCCAGCGGGGGCCCGCGACGCAGACACTGCGCGTGGATCCCAAGCACCTGCGCGTGGTGAAGAGCGAGGTCCGGGGCGTGCCGGGCTACGACCTGGCGTTCGAGGACTTCCAGCAGCGGGGCGACCAGTTCTTCCCGGGCAAGGTGCACCTCATCGCCGCCACGGCGGGCACGAAGCTGGACCTGAAGTACACGGACATCCGCCTCAATGGCCGCCCGGACCTGACGCTCTACGAACTGGGCGCGCCCCAAGGGGCGAAGGTGGTGGACGTCGACGCGCGGGGCCAGGAGGTCCGCTCGGAGGGGGCGGTGTCCCAGCCGCCCCCCGCGCCGGGTTCCTGAGCTTCCAGGCGTCGAAAGGCAGCGTCCCGGCGCAAACCGGGTACTATGGCGCGCACGACATGGCACAGATCAAGCTTGGAGAACTGCTGATCAAGGCGAACGTCCTGCAGGAGAGCCAGCTCAAGGCGGCGCTCGCCGAGCAGGCCAAGTGGGGCGGGAAGCTGGGCGAGATCCTCGTCCGGATGAACCTCGTCTCCGAGGACATCCTCGTGCGCGCCTTGTCGAAGCAGCTGGGCATGCCGGCGGTGAACCTGGACTCCGTGCAGATGGTGCCGCCGCACGTGAAGGCCAAGATTCCGGCGCAGACGGCGCGCGACTTCTCTGTCGTCCCGCTGCAGCTGCGCGACGACGGCAAGACGCTGGTGGTCGCCATGTCGGACCCGCTCAACGTCCGGGTGCTGGACGAACTGCGGGCCCTGTCCAAGTGCCGCATCGTGGCCAACGTGGCCGGGCGCACCTCCGTGGCGCGGGCGTTCGCGCGCCTCTACGAGGAGACGGCGGAGCTGGAGGACGCGGACACCAACTTCAAGGTGGTGGACGCGCAGGGCCGCACCGTCGTGAAGAACCTCAAGGACCTGGACCCGGCCGCCGCCGTCGCCATGTCCCCCAAGCCCGCCGCCGCGCCGCCTCCGCGCCAGGCCCCCCCGCCGGAGGCGCCTCGCGCGGCCTCAGGCAGCCCCTCGGAGCTGCTCAAGAGCGTGGAGGATGTCCAGCGCAAGGAGGTCGCGGCGCTGAAGGCCATGGTCGAGCTGCTCATCGAGAAGGGCGTTTTCTCCCGCGAGGAATACCTCGCCAAGGTCAAGCGGTAGCCCCCGGCCATGCGCAAGAAGATTGGTGAACTCCTCGTCCAGGCCGGAGTGGTGACGGACGAGCAGGTGAAGCAGGCACTCGCGTCCGGACGGCGCGGCCAGGGCCGCAAGCTGGGTGAGGTGCTGGTGTCCATGGGCCTGTGCACGGGCCGGGACATCGCGCGGGCGCTGGCGGCGCAGCACGAGCTGCCGTTCGTGGAGATCCCCGAGTACATCCCGCATGCGGTGTCCTCGCTGGTGTCCATGGACTTCCAGACCGAGCACCGGGTGCTCCTCTTCGCTGCGGAGCAGGACGGCCGCAGCGAGAAGATCCACGTCGCGGTGGAAGACCCGGGCAACCTGATGCTCGTGGACGAGCTACGCTTCCAGTTGCGCAAGCCGCTCAAGGTGTTCGTCGTAGCGCCGGACGACCTGGAGCAGGCGCTCGCGCGCGGCCGGGGCGAGCCCCTGGACATCGTGGAGGCTGAACCGATGGACATGGACGAGGACGATTCGCCGGACATCCTGCCGCCGCCTCCGCCGCACGACGGCGACGCGTCCGCCGACGGCGCGGAGGTGCTGGAGGACATCCTGGGCTCCACGCCCCGTCCCAAGGTCCCCAAGGCCCCGCGTCCGCCGCCTCCTCCCGCCGCTGCCCGTCCTCCGCCTCCTCCGCCTCCCGCGGAGCCGGAGGACCCGAGCAAGCCGCGCGTGCCGGTGGTGCTCTTCGGCGGCGCCGCGCAGGGCGTGAAGCCGTCCGTGGCGCTCACGCCCAAGCCGGACTTCTCCGAGGAGGACCTGGCGGTGCTGGACGACATCGACCGCATCTCGCGCGGCGAGGAGGCCAGCCTGGACACGGAGAAGGTGAAGCCCGCGCGCATGGTCGCGAGCCTCATCCGCCTGCTCATCCGCAAGGGGCTCATCCAGGAGGCGGAGTTCCTGGAGGAGCTGGCCCAGAAGTGACCGGCGTCGCGCCGTCCCCCGGGGCCTCCGCCGGTGCCCCGCTCCTGGACGTGCGGGGGCTCGTCACCCAGCTGTCGCTCCCGCGCGGCACGGTGCGCGCGGTGGACGGCGTGTCCTTCTCCGTTCCTCCCGGCGGCACGCTGGGGGTGGTGGGGGAGAGCGGCTGCGGCAAGAGCCTGACGGCGCTGTCGGTGATGCGGCTGGTTCCGCAGCCGCCCGGCCGCGTGGTGGGCGGCGAGGTGCGCTTCCGGGGCAATGATTTGCTGGCCCTGCCGGAGAAGGAGATGCGGCGCGTGCGCGGCCGGCACGTGGCCATGGTCTTCCAGGAGCCCATGACGTCGCTCAACCCGGTGTTCACGGTGGGCGAGCAGATTGGCGAAGGCGTCCGGCTGCACCTGGGGGCCACCCGGGCGCAGGCGCGTGAGCGCGCGGTGGAGATGCTCCGGCAGGTGGGCATCCCGGCACCCGGCGAGCGCGTGGACGCGTACCCGCACCAGCTCTCCGGAGGCATGCGCCAGCGTGTGATGATCGCCATGGCACTCGCGTGCGACCCGGCGCTGCTCATCGCGGACGAGCCCACCACGGCGCTGGACGTCACCATCCAGGCGCAGATTTTGGAGCTGCTCAAGCGCCTGCAGGCCGAGCGGAACATGGCGGTGGTGCTCATCACCCACGACCTGGGCGTGGTGGCGGGAAACTGCGACGCGGTGGTGGTGATGTACGCGGGCCGCATCGTGGAGCAGGCCCCGGTGCGCGAGCTGTTCGCCCGGCCCGCGCACCCGTACACGGCGGGCCTGCTGCGCTCCATCCCGTCGCTGCACGACGCGGGCGCGGCGGCCGAGGGCGGGCGTCAGCGCCTGAAGGCCATTCCCGGCATGGTGCCGTCGCTCACCGCGCTGCCGTCCGGGTGCGCTTTCCGGGACCGCTGCGACCGCGCCTCGGAGCTGTGCGCCCGCGTCACGCCCGTGCTGGAGCCGAAGCGCGGAGGCCAGTCCGCCGCCTGCCATCACCCGGTGCCCGCGCCATGAGCGAACCGCTGGTCCAGGTGCGCGACCTGAAGGTGCACTTCCCGGTGAAGGGCGGCTTGTTGGGCCGCACGCGCGGCACGGTGCGCGCGGTGGACGGCGTGTCCTTCGACGTCGCCCGCGGCGAGACGCTGGGCCTGGTAGGGGAGAGCGGCTGCGGCAAGAGCACCCTGGGGCGCGCGGTGCTGCGCCTCATCGACCCGACCTCCGGCTCCATCCGCGTGGCCGGGCGCGAGCTGACCGGCCTGTCGCAGCGCGAACTGCGACCGCTGCGCCGCCAGATGCAGCTCGTCTTCCAGGATCCGTACGCGTCGCTCAACCCGCGCATGACGGTGGGGGACATCCTCGCGGAGCCCTTCGCCATCCACGGGCTCGCGAAGGGCAAGGCTCGCGAGGACGAGGTGCTGGCGCTGCTCGACGCGATGGGACTGCCCCGCGAGGCGCGCCAGCGCTACCCGCACGAGTTCTCCGGCGGCCAGCGTCAACGCATCGGCATTGCACGTGCCATCGCGTTGCGTCCGGAGCTGGTGGTGGCGGACGAGCCCATCAGCGCGCTGGACGTCTCCATCCAGGCGCAGATCGTCAACCTGCTGGTGGACCTGCAGCGCGAGCGCGGGCTCACCTACGTCTTCATCGCGCACGACCTGAAGATTGTTGAGTACGTGTCCACGCGCGTGGCGGTGATGTACCTGGGCCGCATCGTGGAGGTGGCGCCGTCCCGGTCGCTGTACGCAGGACCGCGCCATCCGTACACGCAGGCGCTGCTGTCCGCGGTGCCCGTGCCGGATCCGGAGCGTCCCCCCACGCGGCTGCTGCTGCCGGGAGAGCCGCCTTCGCCCCTGTCGCCGCCGACCGGCTGCGCGTTCCATCCGCGCTGCCCGCATGTGATGGAGCGCTGCCGGCGCGAGTCACCCCCGCTGTATCCCCTGGGTGGAGGCCACGCCGCGGCGTGCTTCCTGGCCGAAGGGGATTCGCGCAACGTGCAGGACGGGCCCGCTGTTTCCATGTCCGGAGGAGATGCCGGTGTTCTGGCTCAGCCATCATCACCCGGATGAGTACAACCGCACGTACGTGCTCGCGGGCGTGCGCGTGTGCTCGCGGTGCCTGGGCACGTACCCGGTGCTCGCGGGCGTGTTCCTCGCGCTGTTCGCGCTGAAGGCGCCGCTCCAGTGGGAGTGGGACGTGCCGGTGGTGCTGGGGCTCACGCTGCCCGCGCTCGTGGACTGGGCGGTGGGACGCTTCCGGCCCGCCTCGGGTTCCAACGCGGTGCGCACGCTGACGGGCATTCTGTTGGGAGTGGGGCTCGGCCGCTCGCTGTACGTGCATGTGCAGCGCCCACTGCCGGCGGTATTGCTCGCGCAGGCACTCCTGGTGACAGGGGTGGCGGTCCCTGTCATTCTCGCCACTTACCGGCGGCCACGGCCGGAATAGACCTTTCGCGCACGGCTGTCCGTTACAGGCCTTGGGCGGTGAAGGGGATGGCACCCGTGGCTTCATGGGCACTGGGGGAAGTTTGGCACCCGAAACCTCAGACGAGCAGCTGATGCTCGCCTTCCAGGCGGGAAACGCGCGTGCGTTCGATGCGTTGGTGCGCAAGCACCGCGCGCCGGTGTTCAACTTCATCCTGCGCTTCGTGGGGCACCGGGCGCGAGCGGAGGACGTGCTGCAGGAGACCTGGCTCAAGGTGGTCCGCAGCGCCCGGGAATACGAGCCCAAGGCCCGGTTCACGACCTGGCTGTACACCATCGCGAGGAACCTCTGCGTGGACAGCACGCGCAAAGAGAGCTACCGCCAGACGACGTCCCTGGAAGCCCCCTCGGCCGGTGCCGACGGCGACGAGGGACGTCCGTTGGGCGAGGGGCTGCCGGACGCCGGGGCCAGCCCGGAGCGCGGCGCGCACAACGCCCGCCTCCGGCCCCTGCTGGAGCGGGCCCTGTCCGCCCTGCCGGAGGAGCAGCGCGAGGTGTTCGTGCTGCGCGAGTACAGCGGCATCCCGTTCAAGGAGATCGCCGAGGTGACAGGCGTGTCCGAGAACACGGTGAAGAGCCGCATGCGCTACGCGTTGGAGGGCCTGCGCCGCCGCCTGGGTGAGCTGGGCGTGGACGGCGACCTGTCGGAGGATGGAAGGACGGTGGCGGGATGAGTGCCCAGAATGCCCACGCGCACGAGGACCGGCTCCTCGACTTCGCCTACGGCGAGCTGCCTGCGTCGGAGGCCCATGTGCTGGAGCAGCACGTCCAGGGCTGTGCGCGCTGCACGAAGGCGCTGGCGGACATCCGCGGCGTGCGCACCACCATGGCGCAGCTGTCGTCGGAGCCCGCGCCGGACGCGGGCCTGGAGTCGCTGCTCGCGTACGCGCAGCAGTCCGCGCGCCGAGCCGCCGCGGGCCCCGAGCCGAAGCCCTCGCGCTGGCGCCGCTTCCTGCTGCCCGCGGTGGGCCTGGCCACGGTGGGCACCTTCGGCCTCCTGACGTTGACGGTGAGCGAGAACCTCGACCTGGCGCCGAACCTGTCGCAGCGGGCCCCCAGTCCGACGATGGCCGCGGCGAAGCAGGAGTCGCCGCCGCGGGAGAAGCGCGCCCCGAGCGCCCTGGCCCCCGCGCCTTCGAGCGCGACCCTCGAAGTGGACGTGCCCGAGGGTGCCTCGGACGAACTGGCGGCCGCGCCCGCGCCGGACGTGATGAAGAACCAGGTGGAGGCCAAGGTGCAGCGCAAGGGCACCGCCGCGGCCCGTCCGTCCGACTGGATGAACGCGGGCAGTGGTGGCGCGCTGCTGGAGCGCCGCGCGGAACCCGAGGCTCCCAAGAAGAAGATGTCCAAGGCCGTCCGGGACGCGGACGACGAGTTCGCCGCGCTCTCGCAGGCGACGGCCGGGGTGGCCGAGCAGGAGGCGCCTCCGAAGGAAGAGCAGGCCAACGACGGCTCCCTCGCGAAGGATGAGCCCGCGGCGCGGCGCTCCTCGGGAAAGCTCAGCGACAAGGCCATGGGCGCGAAGGGCGACTCCCTGCGGCTGGGTGAAGCGGCCTATGGCCGTGGGCTCAGGACGGATGACGACCAGGGAGTGGCCGCGGGCGCGGCTCCGCCGCCTCCTGCCGTGGCCTCCGCGCCCGTGGTCCAGGCCGTGCCCATGGCCCCCGCCGCCGTGGGCTCCATCGGCGGTGCGACGCCTCCGTCCACGCCCAAGCGGGAGTCCGCCCAGGCCCAGGCCGCGAAGCCTGCCCCCGCGGAGAAGTCCGCCGCCAAGGAAGCGATGACGGCGCGCGACCTGTCCGCCCAGGCCCAGGCCGCGGCGAACCAGGGTGAGCGCGCCCGGGAGGCACAGCTGCTGCGCGCCGCGCTCGCGGCTGGAGCCAGCGGCAGCGAGCGGCTGGCCCTGCTCTCACGGCTCTGCGAGTCGGAGTCCGTCCAGGGCCGGACCCAGGAGGCCGCCGCCGTCTGCGGGCAGATCGTCACCGAGGCCCCCGGCTCCAGCGCGGCGCAGTTGGCCCAGCGCCGCCTGCGTCAGGCCTCGCCCGCCACGGCTCCGGAGTCTGAGCCGGCCAGGGCCGCCCCTTCCCAGCCCGCGCAGTAGGGGAGGGCGGCAGTCCACATGACCGATGCTTCCGGGGCCTGGGTCCTGGATAATGGGAGCATGACGTCGGACGTGCACGCTCCCCCCGTGAACAGCCCCCGGAAGTCGCCGCCGCGCTCCCCGCGCCGGGCCCGCCGTGGCCAGGCCATGGTGGAGTACTCGATGATCAACTGGGTGTTGATCGTCGGGCTCGTCGTCGGCGCCACGGTGAAGATCCGCTGGACGGACGACCGGCAGACCAACGTCATCGACCTGTTCCTCGAGGCGTACCAGATCTACTACGACTCGTTTTACTTCGTGCTGAACCTGCCGTTCCCCTGAGGGACGGAAGGCCGCAGATCAACTCACTGCGTCGAGCCGTCCTCCCCCCTGGGCGGACAGGCTCCGCGAGCTCCGGAGGTCCCGGGATTCCGCTTTGTCACGAGAGGTGGTTTTGACACCTGCTCTGGGGCATGGCTAACATCTTGCCTCGTTCGCGCCCTGGCATCGCCCCCTCGTCCAAAGCAGTCCTGCCGCCACGACGGCGCCCCACCGTTCTGGAGGACTTTGAACCATGTTGAAGGGTAAGACCCCACTCGTCGTCGCACTGGTGCTCGGTTTGCTCGCGGGCATCGTGGCCTACTCGGCCATCAAGAAGAAGGAATCCGATGTGCGCCGCGGGTGGAACCTGGTTCCCGTGGTGGTGGCGGGCCAGGACATGCCCGAGGGCTCGGTCATCACGTACGAGATGATCTCCCAGCGCTCGGTGCCGGAGCAGTTCGTCACCTCGTCGGTGGTGAAGCCGGACTCCGCCAACTACATCGTGAACCAGAAGGTGCTGGTGGCGCTGCAGGCCGGCGACCCCATCCTCTGGAGCCAGTTCGAGACGACGAAGGCCGCCGAGCGCCTGTCCACGAAGGTGCAGAAGAAGGCGCGCGCCATCACCATCGAGGCGAAGCAGACCACGTCCGTGGGCGGGTGGATTCGCCCGAACGACCACGTGGACATCATCGGCACGTTCCGCGATCCGCAGACGGACGAGAGCGTCGCGGTGACGCTGCTGCAGAACATCATCGTGGTCGCCACGGGTAAGATCACCGGCACCACGAACATCAACCTCATCCCGGAGAACCAGCGCGAGTACTCCAACGTCTCGCTGATGGTGCTGCCGGAAGAGGCGGAGATCCTGGTGCTGGCGGCGGAACTGGGCCAGCTGACGTTGTCCCTGCGCAACGAGGACGACGTGGACCTCATCGAGGAGCGTGGCCGCGCGACCATCAGCACGCTGCTCTCCGGTGAACGCACCCGTGTGCTGGAGCAGAAGCGCCGGGAGATCATCCAGATCATCAAGGGCAGTGGCGGCGGCGAGAAGGCCTCGGCCGGCTCTCCGTAGTCCTGCGCGCGGGGCCGCTTCGCTTGACGCTGAAGCGGCCCTGCCGACCCCTCCCTCATCCCCCGGGGATTCGCGCCCATGCTCGCAGGTATCGTCCTCCTTCTCGTCACCGGCTCGGTGTTCTTCTTCAGCCTGGTGATCTTCAGCGTCCTGTCGAAGGCGTATGAGCAGTACCAGGAGCGGTACGTCGCCAAGTCGATGAACGACTTGAGCGACATGTTCCTCTTCATCGACGCGCGGCAGATGTTGATCCTCAACATCGCCTGCATGTGCCTCCTGGGCATCCTCAGCTACATCGTCTTCAACCCCATCCTCGCGGTGCTCGCGACCATCTTCGGCTTCTTCCTGCCGATGCTGCTCGTGAAGCACTACCGCAAGCGCCGCATCAAGAAGTTCAACGTGCAGCTGGTGGACGCGCTGCAGGCCATGGCCAACGCGTTCAAGGCGGGCCTCACGTTCCCCCAGGCCATCGAGCACGTGGCGCGCGAAGCGATGCCGCCCCTGTCCCAGGAGTTCGGCCTCTTCGTGAAGGAAGTGAAGCTGGGCGTGCCGCTGGAAGAAGCGCTCGTCAACATGGGCAAGCGCGTGGGCAGCGACGACCTGGAGCTGGTGGTGGTGTCCACCAACATCGCGCGCCAGCTGGGCGGCAACATGGCGGAGATGTTCGAGACCATCTCCACGGTGATCCGCGAGCGCTTCCGTCTGGAAGGCAAGATCGACGCGCTGACCTCCCAGGGCAAGCTTCAAGGGTGGATCGTCGCGGCCATGCCTGCGGTGCTGGGCATGGTTCTCAACTACATGCGTCCGGACCTGATGGAGCCGATGATGAACCACATCTTCGGCTACATCCTGGTGACCATCATCGCCATCATGGAGATCATGGGCATCCTCATCATCCGGCGCATCGTCAACATCGACATCTGAAACGAGGCGCACCGTGCAGGAAGTCCTGACATTTCTGCTGATGGGCGGCTCGGCACTGCTGACCGCGGGCGCGGTGGCGTTCCTGGGCATCGGCCTGTACTCCAACCTCCTGGAGCGCTTCCTCACGGAAGTCCGCGACGAGTCCGCGGGCGGCATGAAGGGCGCGGGCTCCGTCGCCGTCCGCAAGCTGGGCTCAATGAACCGGCGCTTCATGTGGCCGGGCTACGAGTCCAAGACGCGCCGCAAGCTGATCAAGGCGGGCGAGCCGTCGCAGTACAAGCCCGAGGACATCATGGCGCTGCAGGAGATCAGCGCCTTCTTCGCGCTCCTGGCCGGCCTGTTCGTCGTCAACGGCATGGGCATGAACCTGGCCTGGTCGTTGCTGGTGATGCTGCTGGGCCTGTTCTATCCGCTCATCTGGTTGAACGATCAGGTGAAGCGCCGTCACCTGGCCATCAGCCGCGCGCTTCCGTACAACCTGGACCTGCTGACGCTGTCGGTGGAAGCGGGCATGGACTTCACGGGCGCGCTGGCGAAGGTGGTGGAGAAGGGCCGCCAGGGTCCGCTGCGTGAAGAGCTGCAGCTGGTGCTCAAGCAGCTCAAGATGGGCAAGACGCGTGAAGAGGGGCTCAAGAGCATGATCGTGCGCGTGGACCTGCCGTCGCTGACGACGTTCGTCACGGCGCTGATCCAGGCGGACAAGATGGGTACGAGCCTGGGCAAGGTGCTGCGCATCCAGTCCACGCAGATGCGCATCGACCGCACGCAGCGCGCCGAGAAGCTGGCGGGCGAGGCGCCGGTGAAGATGCTCTTCCCGCTCATCGCCTGCATCTTCCCGACAGTGTTCATGGTGCTCTTCGGGCCCATCGTGTTCCAGTTCATGTTCGGCAACGTCGGGGGCTAGTCCTCTGCCCATCCTGCTCACCATCACCCAGGGGCTCCAGGTCGGACGGGAGCTCGCCTTCGAGCAGGCCGAAGTGAAGATCGGCCGGACCTCGGAGAACGACCTGGTGCTGCATGACCACGGTGTCTCCCGGCGTCATGCCCGCATCACGGCGAGGGATGGGCGCTACTTCGCCGCGGACGTTGGCAGCGCGAACGGCACGCAGCTGAACGGCCAGCCGCTGGCCGGCGAGAAGCAGCTGCGCGACGGCGACCGCATCACCGTGGGCCCGGTGGAGTTCACCTTCGTGTGGATGCCGCCGGAGGATGACAACGACGTCACCCGGCCCATCCGGCGGGCGCTCGCGCCGCCCCACGCGAACGTGTCGCCGCAGGGCATGGGGCAGGCCTCGCTCGCGGAAATCGAAGCGGCGCCCACGAGCTACCAGCAGTCGATGCCGGCCATGGCCCGGCCTGCATCCCCGCCGCGCCCGGGAATGGCGGTGCCCGCTGCGAAGGGTGGGGCGACCCCTGCTTTGCCGGTGCCGGCCGCCACACCGAAGCGGCCCTCTGCTCCGGATCTGCCGGCGGTCAGTGCCCCCGCGCCGGTCCGGCCTCCACCGGGGCCTGTGCTCAGCGCTTCCGTGCCGGGTGCGGCGACTCCTCCCAAGCCTCCCGCCGGGCCTCCTGTGCTGGGAGCTTCCTCGCCGGCATCCGCTGCGCCTGTCCGGGCTGCATCGGGAGTTCCCGTCCTGGGGGCTTCCGCGCAGGCATCCGCTGCGCCGGCCCGGCCTGCACCGGGAGCTCCCGTCCTGGGGGCTTCCTCGCCGGGTGTGGCGACTCCGCCCAGGCCTCCTTCGGGCCCTCCTGTGCTGGGTGCCTCCGCGTCGGCTGCTTCGGGCAAGGTTCCCGCCGCGCCTCCTGTGTTGGGTCCTTCGGCGCCGGGAGCGCCCGCGCCCGCCAGGACTCCGGCAGGGCCCCCGGTGTTGGGGCCTGCCGCTTCGGGCGCGGGTGCGCCGGCCAAAACTCCCGCTGGCCCCCCGGTGCTGAGCGCTCCGGCCGCGAACAAGGCTCCGGGACCTTCCGCCTCCGTCCGCGCCTCCGGGCCGGGACTGTCAGCGGTTGGTGCCTCGGGACCAGGCCGGTCATCCGCGCTGGAGGCTGCCCCGGCCCCCTCGCACCCCACCGCGAGCGAACTTCCCGCGGCTGGAACTCCTGTCTCGACGGCGACCTCCGCGCCGGGGAAGGTCGCCGCTTCAGCTCCTGTCGAGCCCGCGGCTCCCGCCAAGCGGAACGGCGTCGCGAACCTGCCTGGTGTCGGCGCGCCCGCGCTGAACCGTCCCTCGCTGGAGCTTGGCGCCGCGCGCGCGTCCGCTGCTCCGGTGTCCCGGGGCGCCGCGGCTTCCGCGCCCGGCCTGCCGTTGATGTCGCCGCCGGGGCTCATGGCTCCGCCGCCTCCGGCTCGGCCTTCCGTCGTACCGCCTCCCGTGGACCTGGCCCCCGTGGTGCCGGATGAACCCGAGGAGCGCACGCTGATGGCGATCCCCACGGCGGACGCACCCGCCGCGGCGCTGCCTCCCGTGCTGCCGCTCCCGGAGCTGGACGAGCCCGAGGAGCGCACGCTGATGGCGATCTCCACGGTGGATTCGCTCGTGCCCGCGGCGGTGCCGCCCCCCGTGCTGTCGCTCCCGGAGCTGGACGAGCCCGAGGAGCGAACGTTGATGGCGATTCCGGCGACCCTGGAAGCGCCGCCCGTAGAAGCCGCGGCGCCGCCACAGGCGGCCTCGCCCGCGCTGCCTCCGCCGATGATGGAGGAGCCCGAGGAGCGGACCGTTCTCGACCTCCGGCCCATCACTCCGGTCAGTCCGCTCGTGGCCCCTCCGGTGCGCGTCGCGAGCGCTCCCGTCCCCGCGCCCGACTCCAGCGAGCCCTCGACCTTCGTCGGCCAGGACGAAGACCTCTTCGCGGCCCCCGAGGAGACCCGGGCCTCGGGGACCTTCACGGGCCAGGTTGCCCCCGCCCCCGTGGCGCCTCCTCCGGCCTGGAGCCCTCCCGTCCCGCCGCCTTCGCCGGAGCCGGTGACGTTCGTCGGCCGGGACCGGGCCGCGCCTGCCCCGACCCTGGACCCCGGCCCGCTGCCGGGCGAGTTCCCACTGGCCCCCGTGCCCTCCTCGGACGTGGAGGGGGACGCCATCCAGCCCGTGCCGGCCGACCTGGAGGACTCCCTTGTCCAGCCCGTGCCCAACGGCCCGGTGACGGTCGTCGCGAAGGTCGAGCCCTCGTCCGCCGCCGACAAGGCCCGTCAGCGGCGTCAGCTGGGCAAGTCACTCCAGGGCCGGTTCATCCTCTTCTGGAAGCGCCAGTCGCTGCCCAAGCGGATCGCCTTCGCGTCGCTGGCGGGCGTGGCCGTGCTGTGCGTGGTGACGCTGCTCGTGGCGCTCGCGGTCCCCACGGCCATCCGGCTCCCGGGCACCGAACCCTTCAAGCTGGGCATGGAGCCGGTGACGGACTCCTTCGGCCTGGGCGACGGCGTGCGCTGGGTCCACGCGGACGACAAGCTCTTCGACTTCCGCTTCGTGTCCCCCACGCGCGCCGTGGCGGTGCTGCACTACCAGGCCAGCAGCATCGCCCGGGACGAGGTCAACCTGTCCCTCAACGGCGTGTCCCTGGGCTGGGTGCCCCCGGACACTGCGCAGACGGCCGAGCGTGAGCTGGAGCAGATCCTCCCGCCCAGCCTCCTGCGGCGCAACGCCAACAACCAGATCCTCTTCGACAACGCCCTCAACCCGCCCGGCCGCGACCCGTGGCGCATCTGGAACCTGCGGCTGGAGATCATCCCGGTGCCGGAGGCGCCGCCGGATCAGCTGGTCGCCTCCGCCCGGGAGGCCGCGACGGCGGGGGCCCGCTTCTACGAGCTCAAGGATGTGGGCGCGGAGAACCTGTTCAAGGCGTGGCGGGAATACCGCGCCGCGTGGATCACCCTGGAAGCGCTGGACGACAAGCCGGAGCTCTACGAGGACGTCCGGGAGCGGATCGCCCAGATTTCAATGGAGCTGGACCACCGCTGCAGCCAGCTGATGATGCAGTTCCAGCGGGCGGTTCAGTTCCGCAGCCGACGGGATGCGGTCGCGACCCTGGAAGACGTACGGAGACGCTTCCCTACGGCCGAGCATCGCTGCCACAATCTCGCGCTGGAAAAAGCCTATGAGCACGAGCTTTAGGGCCCGTGCCCCCCTCAGCAGGACGCGGTGACCGCCATGTCGAACGCACCTCCCCCCGCCCGCCGACGGCCTACGTCCGGTACGCCCTCCTCCGGGAGCGGTTCGCGCGCGCCGGTCCGCCGGTCGACCTCCGGTGCCGCCGCGGCCCGCCCCGCGAAGCTCGTCGTCGTCGCCGGCCCCATGGAGGGTGAGGAGTTCGCGCTCTCCGAGCTCGAGTACACGGTCGGCCGCTCCGCCGACAACCCCATCTGCATCCAGGACACGTCCGTCTCCCGCAAGCACGTGACGCTGCGCAAGGAGTCCTCGGGCTGGATGGTCAGTGACATGGGCTCCGGCAACGGAACCATCCTCAACGGCGAGCCCATCGCCGAGGAGACACTCCTCGCCAACGGCGATGTCATCACGCTGGGCGACTCGGAGCTGCGCTACGAGGACACCGCCAACAGCACCGCGAAGGTGCAGGCCCCCACCGGCTCCCGGCCCCGTCCGTCCACGGCGGCGGGCCGAGGTCCCACGGCCGTGCCCACGCGTCCCGCCCGGGAGGGCCGCGCGCGCCCGCAGACGTCGCGCGCCGCCGCCGCCGCGGAGCTCACGCCGGAAGCGCAGCGCAAGCGCATGCGGATGAAGCTCGCGGGCGTCGCCGTGCTGGTGCTGCTCTTCGCGGGCCTGGGTGTCGCGCGCTCGCGCATGCGGCAACAGGCGGAGGAGCAGGGCCGCATCGAGGCGGAGCAGCGCGAGTACCGCGCGCAGCTGGGCGGCCTCTTCCAGGAGGCCAAGAACCTGGTGCGCGAGGGCCAGTGGGAGCAGGCCAAGGCGAAGCTGGAGGAGCTCCACACGCGGGCGTCGGACTATCCCGGCGTGGAGGACTACCTGAAGGCCGCGGAGCGGGAGATTCCCAACCAGAAGCACCTGGGCACGGCCCAGGCGGCGCTGGACAAGGGCGAGCTGGCCAGCGCGAAGGCGTCCATCGAGAAGGTGACCAGCGACACCCAGCAGTACGAGCAGCTGAAGACGGCGCGCAAGAACCTGACGGACGCCGCCGACAAGCGCACGAAGGAGGCCAAGGGGCTCCTGGACACCCGCGCGCTGGAGAACGTGCAGAAGGCCAAGGCCATCACCGACGACGTGCTCGCGACCTTCCCCGAGCACCGCGACGGCAAGCTGGTCAATGACGACGCCGTGCGCGTCATCGCGGACCTGACGCGTCCGGACCCCGTGCGCGTGGCCGCGACGCCCAAGCCGTGGGAGCCCGCGGTGGACCGCTTCCGCGACGCGGACATCACCGGGGCGGTGGCCATCCTCAACGCGTGCTCGGCCAAGACGTCCCAGTGCAAGCAGCTGATGGCGCAGATGACGGAGTTCGGCAACCTCTACAAGAAGCTGGAGGACCTGGACGCCAAGGGCCTCACCCGCCTGCTCGCGCTGGACAAGGAAATCACCGAAGGGCGCACGAGCAAGATGGCGCGCAACGCGGGCACCCGCGCGGGCAACATCTATTACAAGAGCGCCGCGGGCGCGAAGGCCGCCGGCCAGTGGTCGCGCGCCATGGAGTTCGCTCGCCGTGCCCTCCAGGCGGACCCCAGCCACACGGGCGCCGCCAACATCGTCAACGACCTCAAGGGCAAGGCGAAGGACCTGTACATGCAGGCCTACTCCATCAAGGACTCCAGCCCGGAGGACGCGCTGCCCAAGTTCCGCGACGTCGTCGCGATGACGCCGCCCGACGACGAGCTGCACGGCAAGGCCCAGGGCTGGGTCGAGAAGCTGTCGCGATGAAGAAGCGCAAGGGGCTGGAGCCGCCCCCGGCCGAAGAGCCGGGGCAGGGCGACCTGTTCGGCACGTCGCTGCTACCCCCCTTGCGTCCCGCGCCCGCGAAGGCCGCCAGCGGAGGCAAGACGCCTCCGGCTCCCCCGGCTCATTCGCCCGCGCCGGTGGCTGAAATCGCCGCGCCGCCCCCTGCCGCCGTCACTCCGCCGCCGCGCCCGGAGCGCACGGTGTTGTCGGTGGGCGAGCTCACCCGGCAGATCAAGCAGACGGTGGAGACGCGCTTCCCGCGCGTGATGGTGCGCGGTGAGGTGTCCAGCTTCCGGGGCGCCAACGCGCGCGGCCACTGGTACTTCACGCTCAAGGACGCGGACGCCTCCATCGACGCGAAGGTGTGGGCGTCCATGGCGGGGCGGATACGCTTCGCGCTGCGCGACGGCATGGAGGTGGTGGCCGAGGGCAGCGTGGACCTGTACGAGCCGCAGGGCCGCTACAGCCTCATCGTGTCCCGGCTGGAGCCGGTGGGCGAGGGCGCGCTGGCGCTCGCGTTCGAGCAGCTCAAGCAGCGGCTGGCGGCGGAGGGGCTCATCGGGGACCGGCGCGTGAGGCCGCCCCGGCCCGTGCCGTTCCTGCCCCGGCGCATCGGCGTCGTCACCAGCCGCACCGGCGCGGCGCTCCAGGACTTCCTGCGCGTGCTGCACTCGCGCAACCCCCGGCTGGGCGTGCTGCTGGCGGACGCGCGCGTGCAGGGCGAGGGCGCCGCGGAGGACGTGGCGCGGGCCATCGAGCGGCTTTCGCGCACCGACGTGGATGTCATCGTCGTGACGCGCGGCGGAGGCTCCGTGGAGGACCTCTGGACGTTCAACGAGGAGCGGGTGGCGCGCGCCATCTTCGCCTCGCCGGTGCCGGTGGTGTCCGCCATCGGCCACGAAATCGACTTCACCATTTCGGACTTCGTCGCGGACCTGCGCGCGCCCACTCCCAGCGCGGCGGCGGAGCGGCTGGCGCCGGTGCTGGCGGACCTGGAGCTGACGCTGGCCACGCAGTCCGGCCGGCTGCGCCGGGCCATGGAGCGCCGGGTGCTGGAACTGCGCGAGCGCCAGGGCCAGCTTCGCGCGCGGCTGCCGGACCCTCGCCGCGAGGTGAACCATCAGCGCCTGCACCTGTCCGAACAGGTGGAGGCGATGATGCGCGTGCTGCGCCCTCGCGCGCGCGAGCACCGGGAGACCTTGCGCGCCCTGCAGGAGCGGCTGCAGCGGGCGCGGCCCCAGACGCGGCTGTCGGAACAGCGGGCCCACCTGCTCAAGCTGGCCATGCGCCTGTCGGAAGCGGCGCGAGCGGGCGTCACCCGTCGGCGGGGCGCGCTGGCGGACGCACGGCTGGGGCTGGAGCGGCAATCCCCCACGGCGCGGGTGGCGGCCGAGCGGGCGAAGGTGGCCCAGGCGCGCTCGCGGCTTCTGGAGCTGCAGCGGGGCATGCTGGCGACCGCGCAGACGCACTTCGGACGGTTGGGGGGCCGCCTGGACGCCCTGAGCCCCTTGAAGGTGATGTCTCGCGGCTACGCGGTGACGTTCCGCCAGCGGGACGGCGTCGTGGTGCGCTCCACGGCGGACGTGGTGGTGGGGGACGTGCTGGGCATCAAGCTGGCGGCCCACGGGGCGAAAACCCTGGGCGGGTGTGAAGAAATCGAAGCCACCGTGACCAGCCTGAAAGGCCCGGTGGACTGCTAGCGGGCCACCCTCTACATTCCGCGCCCCGCTCGGGGAGGTGGATGGCCGTGGCGAAGTCGGACAAGAACCCCAAGGTGGAGCCCGCTCCGGAGCAGTACGGAGACGTGGTGTCGCGCCTGGAAGACACGGTGGCGCGGCTGGAAAGCGGCGACCTGTCGTTGGAAGAGTCGCTCAAGGCGTTCGAGGAGGGCATCCGCCTCGTCCGCCGGGGTGAGAAGCTGCTCACGGAGGCCGAGCAGCGAATCGAACAGCTGCTGGTGGACGAGGACGGCCAGGACGTGGCGGCGCCGCTGGCGGTGGCGGCCCGGCCCGCTCCGCAGGCTGCCCCCCGGGCGACCGCGCAGGCGCGTCCGCCACCGGAGGACGATGTCCCGTTCTAGGTATCAGGGGAAGGGTGGAGGCCGGGCATGTCGAAGCCGAAGATTACGATTGTCGATGACGACCGCGACACGCGCGAGCTGCTCGCCGAGGCCCTGGGGGCCGAGGGGTTCGAGGTCATGTCCGCGGCCAATGGCCTGCGGCTCGTCGCGTCGCTGGAGCTGCACCGGCCGCACGCCATCCTCCTGGACGTGAACATGTCCTGGATCAACGGCTTCGAGCTGTGTCAGGCCGTGAAGCAGAACAAGCAGTTCCGGGACATCCCCATCATCTTCATCAGCGGGCGGGGAGACCCGGAGGACAAGCGGCGAGGCATGGAGGTCGGCGCGGCCGACTACTTCGTGAAGCCGCTGGAGCTGGACGCGCTCGTCAAGCGCATCCGCGAACTCATCCCCGCCGACGTGGCGAAGGAGCCCTGACGCCGATGGCCGCTTTCAACCTGGACCCCTTCATGCGCACGCAGCATTCGCGGGTGGAGGCGCTCCTGCTCGAACGCGCGGACCGCCTGGGTCCCGCGGGCACGCCGCCCCGGCTGGCGGAGTCCATGCGCTACTCGCTGCTCGCGGGCGGCAAGCGCCTGCGCCCGGTGCTGTGCCTGGCCTTCGCGGACGCGGTGTCCAAGTCGAGCACCGACGCCGCCGTGGTGGCGGACGCGGCCTGCGCGCTGGAGTACGTGCACACCTACTCGCTGGTGCACGACGACCTGCCCTCCCTGGACAACGACGACCTGCGCCGGGGCCTGCCCACGAACCACAAGGTCTACGGCGAGCCGGTGGCGCTGCTGGCCGGGGACGGGCTGTTGACGGAGGCCTTCCACGTGCTCGCCTCGGGGCCGGAGCCGGTGCGCGGCATCCTGTGCGCGGAGCTGGCGCGCGCGGCGGGCGCGAGCGGGATGGTGGGCGGGCAGGCGCTGGACATCGCGGCGGACCGGGCCGCGGCTTTGGATTACCTCCTGCGGCTGCACCGGATGAAGACGGGCGCGCTCATCCTCGCGGCGTGCCGGATGGGCGTCCTGGCGGCCGGGGGCGACGCGGCGGCGCTCGCCAGCGCGGTGACGTACGGTGAAGCGGTGGGCCTGGCCTTCCAGATCGCCGACGACGTGCTGGACGTGACCTCCAGCGCGGAGGCCATGGGCAAGCCGGTGGGCGCGGACGCGGAGGCCGGGCGCTTCACCTTCCCGGCGGTGGTGGGGCTGGACGAGTCCCGCCGCATGGCCGACGAGCTGGTGGCCCGGGCGGAGGCGGCGGTGCGCCCGCTGGAGGGCGTGGACGGTCCGCTGGCGGCGCTGGCGCGCTACTCGGTGGAGCGGAAGTCCTGATGGCGGACGTGCTGTCCGGTGTCGCGTCTCCCGCGGATGTGCGCGCGCTCCCCGAGGACGCGCTGCCCGGCCTGTGCGAGGCGCTGCGCGAGGCCATCATCACCACGTGCGGCCGCGTGGGAGGCCACCTGGGCGCGTCGCTGGGCGCGGTCGAAGTGGTCGTGGCCCTGCACCGCGTCTTCCACACGCCGCAGGACGCGCTCCTCTTCGACGTGGGGCACCAGGCGTACGCGCACAAGCTGCTCACCGGCCGGCGCGACCGGATGCACACGCTGCGGCAGGCGGACGGCATCGCGCCGTTCCTGGATCCACGGGAGAGCCACCACGACGCGCTGGCGGCCGGTCATGCGTGCACGGCCATCTCCGCGGCGCTGGGTCTGCTTGCCGGCCGGCGGCAGCTGGGGCACTCGGGCCACGTGGTGGCGGTGGTGGGCGACGGCGCGCTCACCGGGGGCCTGAGCTTCGAAGGGCTCAACAACGCGGGGGGCAGCCCGCTGCCGCTCGTGGTGGTGCTCAACGACAACCAGATGTCCATCAGCGCGAACGTGGGCGCCATCCCGGCGCTCCTGCGCACGCGCAACGCCCGCGCCTTCTTCGAATCGCTGGGCTTCACCTACCTGGGCCCGGTGGACGGGCACGACCTGGGCGCGCTCACGCGGGCGCTGCGCGAGGCGAAGGCGTCATCGCGCCCGGTGGTGGTGCACGCGCTGACGAAGAAGGGGCGCGGCTTCCCGCCGGCGGAGGCGGACGAGCAGACGCGCGGCCACGCGATGGGGCCGTACGAGTGGCGCGACGGCAAGCTGGTGCGCTCGCGCGGGGGTCGGCCCACGTTCAGCGAGGCCTTCGCCCAGGTCTTGGGTGACGCGCTGGAGCGGGACCCGCGCGTGGTGGCCGTGACGCCCGCGATGCTGGAGGGCAGCGCGCTCACCGGCTTGAAGGCGCGCTTCCCGGACCGCGTGCACGACGTGGGCATCGCGGAGCAGCACGCGGTGACGTTCTGCGCGGGGCTGGCCGCGGCGGGCGCGAAGCCGGTCTGCGTCATCTACTCCACCTTCCTCCAGCGCGCGTACGACCAGGTGGTCCACGACGTGTGCCTGCCGGGGCTGCCCGTCGTCTTCGCGGTGGACCGGGCGGGGCTCGTGGGCGCGGACGGCGCCACGCACCAGGGCGCCTACGACGTGTCCTTCCTCCGGCCGCTGCCGGGTCTCACGCAGTGGGCGCCGGTGGTGGGAGAGGACCTGGGGCCCATGCTCGCCACCGCGCTCCAGGCCTCTGGGCCCTCCGTGCTGCGCTTCCCGCGCGGCACGCTGCCGGACCTGCCGCCGGAGTTGGCACGGGACGGGACTGAGGCGCACGACGCGCGCGCTGGCGCGGAGGGGGGCAAGAGTTCCACGGCCTCGCGGCTGACACCGGCCGCGCTCCCCATGCCGGGCGCCCGCTGGCTGAAGCGTGTGCCCGGCTCACGGCTGACCTTGGTGACACTCGGACCTCTGGGTCTGTCCGCGCTGGAGGCCGTGCGGAGCGAGCCGGACTGGAGCGCGCTGGACGCGCGCCGGGCGTGGCCCTTGGATGAAGCCGCGCTCCTGGAGGCCGCTGCGGGCGGGCACGTGGTGGTGGCGGAGGAGGGCACCGTCCGGGGCGGCCTGGGCAGCGCGGTGCTGGAGCTGTACGCCGCGTCGGGCGTGTCTCCCCGGGTGACGCTGCTGGGCATGCCGGACGTCTTCCTGCCGCACGGGGACGCGCGGGTGCAGCGCACACAGCTGGGACTGGATGCGGCGGGCCTGCTGCGCGCGGGCCGTGCGCTGCTGGGAGAGGAGAACCGGTGAAGCCGAAGAAGGAACGCCTGGACGTGCTGGTGGTGGAGCGCGGGCTCGCCGAGTCGCGCACCAAGGCCCAGGCGCTCATCCTCGCTGGCCAGGTGGTGGTGGCGGACCAGCGCGTGGACAAGCCCGGCTCCCTCGTGCCGGTGGAGGCCGAGCTGCGCCTCAAGGGCGAGGTGATGCCGTACGTGTCACGCGGCGGCCTCAAGCTGAAGGGGGCCATGGACCGCTTTGGCCTGGACGTGACGGGCCGCGTGGGCGCGGACATCGGCGCAAGCACGGGCGGCTTCACCGACTGCCTGCTCCAGCACGGCGCGGTGCGGGTGCACGCCATCGACGTGGGCTACGGCCAACTGCACGAGAAGCTGCGCGTGGATCCGCGCGTGCGCTCCCGCGAGCGGGTCAACGCGCGCTACCTCACGGACGAGGACCTGCCGGAGAAGGTGGGCGTGGTCGTCATCGACGTGAGCTTCATCTCGCTCACCCAGGTGCTGCCGTCGGTGCTGCCGTTCCTCTCACCGGGTGGGCTGCTCATCGCCCTGGTGAAGCCCCAGTTCGAGGTGGGCCCTGAGCGCGTGGGCAAGGGCGGCGTGGTGCGCGACCCGGCAGCGCGGCAGGACGCCATCGACACCGTGACGGCCTTCGTGCGCGAGCACGGGCTCAGCGTGCGCGGGTTGATGGACTCGCCCGTGCCCGGGCCCGCCGGCAACGTGGAAGCGCTCCTCGTCGCCGACAGGCCCTGAGGCCCGCCGTCACGGCTTGACGGCGCGGTATTCAGGCAGCGTGAGGGCCTGGACCAGGTTGTTGCCCACGCGCATCCACAGCCGCCCGCTGTCATCCACGGAGCAGGACAGGCTGCTGGAGACCTCGTAGCGGAACAGCTCGCCCTGTTCGGCGGAGTCCACCGCGACAATTTCCTGGGGCAGGGCGCCCGCCACGTTCGGGCCGGTGAGCAGGTAGAACTCCGCGCTCGTCGGCTGGCCCAGCTGCACCTGGAGGATGCGCAGCTGCCCGGATGCGTCCACGGACGTGCCGCCCTTGTTCATGACGAGGCCGCTCGTCGAGTTCAGGAACCACACGCGCTGGTCGCCAATGGCCGCCACCTTCGAGCCGCCATTGAACGGCAGCAGGAAGCGGATGGGCACCGGGAAGGTGGTGCTGGACCACCGGTACGCGTTGCCCTCGCAGCCCGCGGCCTCCGTGGAGCAGGCCTCGATGCGAGACTGGTTGTTGTTGAAGTCGAAGGACATGAAGAGCGTGGAACCATCCACGCTGAACGACGCGGGCGGCGGCGCGCTGATGAGGCCGTTGTACTGGTAGATGATGCGCGTGCTCACCGGCTGGAGGTCCTGGCTCGTGGCGTTCGCGTCCAGGGTGGCGACCTCGATCTGCAAGGCGGGCCCGCCGCCACCCGCGGTGTTCGGATAGGCCACCAGCACCTGCTGGCCCTTCTCCTTGGGCGGGGTGATGGGCTGCAGCGGCGCGTTCTCGAACATCCACTGGAAGGAGCCGCCGGACGACGTGTGCTTGAGGCGCGACACCGTGTACAGGTCGTTCACCAGCGCGTCGCCGTTGGCCATCACCGACAGCTGCTGCAGCTTGTACGTGGCCGCGGTGCGGCCGGAGGTGGCGAAGTTGGAGTCCACCGCCACGGCGCCCGAGCCCGGCGTCCACACCCACCGCTTGCCGCTCGTCGGGTTGATGCTGGTGATGACCGTCGAGGAGCTGCACGGGATGCCCAGCTCCACCGAGTTGCGCACCACGCCCGCCGAGTCCACGCGGAAGAGCGTGCCGGAGCCCGTGGTGGGGTTGCCGCACCCGATGAAGGCGACGTTGGTGCCGCTGCCCTCGGCGATGAAGAAGTCCGTCACCACCTGGCCGTTGGGGTCTGGATCCTTGATGACCTTCGTCACCGGCAGGAACGTGGCCGCCTGCGGCTGGGACGAGTTCGTCCGGCCGTCGGAGCACGTCGCCCGCGCGTTGAGCGACAGGCTCACGGCGAGGCCGCGGGTGTACTTGATTTCATTCGAGGCCAGCTCGAAGTCCATGGACCCGCTGGTGTAGGGCACGGTCTTCAGGAACGTGTCCTTGTCGTAGATGTCCACCCGCGACACGGCGTCACACCCGGACACGATGACCCGCACCGTCAGCGACGGGGCCGCCGTGTTGGGCTGCGGCACGGTGAGGGTCACCGTCGGCGGGTCCGGAGTGGGAGCCGGCTTCTCACCACCACAGGCGGCGAACACGGAAGCGCAGAAGGTCAGCGAGGCCAGGAAGGCCCGCGGCGCGAACGGGCGCGAAGGGACGGAGTGCATGGTTTCGCACTCTACCGCGCTCCCCCGGGAAGCGGGCGGGGCCACGTCCCTACGGCGCCCATCCCACGCAACCCTGATCGCGAGAGCCCTGAAAACCTCCGCCGGCGCCTGCCCGCCCACCCTGCCTCCGGCCGGACGGCGAGGGTGGTGCCGGAAGAAAGTGACAGTATGGCTGTTTTCGTGGGATTCCACCGCTACAAGGGATGGGCGGGCGGTTTCCGGTCACCGGACCGTCACGCGCGTGCGGGATTCCGGAGGAAGAACACCGGTCCGGGGTATACGTCGCGCGCCTTTTCCCACCCCTCTTGCTTGAGGAGAGCCCCGTTCAACCGCTGGCCCGCGGACGGGTTAGACGGCATGATCCGGAATCGACCATGACCCCTTTCGCACCCAACGGGTTTTCGCGACGTCGTTCCCAGTCTGGGCGGGGCGGAGGCGCGCCGTGAGGATCGAGATGTTGTCGTCTGAGCAGCGGGGGCGGGTGCTGGTGCTCGCGGCCAAGGCCGCGGGTGACGCGTTGGTGGAGCGGCTCACGGCGAGTGGCTACCAGTGCGCCTCCACGGAGCGGGAGACCGGGCTGGCGGAGATGGTGGATCAGCTCCAGCCGGAGGTGGTGCTCCTGGCGGTGACGGCCAAGCGGGCGGCGGAGCTGCTGGAGACGGTGCGCAAGACGGACAAGCTCCAGCGCCTGCCGGTGCTGGTGGATCAGGGCCGCGCGCGCTCGGCGGAGGCCTTCAAGCGGCTGGCCGTGGACGACTTCGTGCGCGGCGCCGACGAACTGGTGCCCCGGCTGGAGTCCGCCCTGCGCGCCTGGAGGCTCAAGGAGCGCGAGGAGCGCATCCGGATGCGCATGGGGATGCTGCTCGAAATCACCCAGGCGGCCACCAGCTCGCTGGAGCTGGAGGAGATCCTCCGCATCGCGGTGGAGAAGGTCGGCCAGGTGACCGGCACGGACCGCTGCTCGGTGGTGCTGGTGGAGGGCAGCCACGCGCGCACGGCCACGGTTGTCGCGACGCAGGAGGACCCGAGCCTCGTCCAGCTGGACATCGAGGTGGCGCGCTACCCGGAGCTGCGCCGCGCGCTGGAGACGCGGCAGCCCGTCCTGATTGAAGAGGCGCAGCGCGACCCGCTGATGGCGGAGGTGCGCACGTCGCTGCTACCGCAGGGCGTGAAGTCCATCCTGGTGCAGCCGCTCATCTGTCAGGACGACCTGCTGGGCGCGCTCTTCCTGCGCGTGTCCAAGGGCGAGGCGTCCATCGGCCGCGACGAGCAGGAGTTCGCGGAGGCGGTGGCGGGCGTGCTCGCCAACTCCATCCGCAACGCGCGCCTGCACACGGCGGTGAAGAAGAAGCGCGAGGACCTGGAGCTGGCGTACGTGGAGCGCTACCGCGAACTCAACGACGCGAACCGCCGCCTGAAGGAACTCAACCGCCTCAAGGATGAGATCATCGCGGTGTGCAGCCACGACCTGCGCGCGCCGCTCCAGGTGCTCCTGGGGCACGGCCGGCTGCTCTTGGAAGGGCCGCTGGAGACGCAGCAGAAGCAGTCCGCGGAGGCGATGATCCGCCAGGGCCGGAAGATCCTCACCCTGGTCGAGTCCCTGCTGGAGAAGGGCAAGGGCGAGGCGGCGCGGCTGTCCATCGAGCCCCGCGTGCTGGACGTGGCGCAGCTGTGCCGCGACGCCGTGGCGGAGCTGGAGATTCTCGCGGCGGAGAAGGCCGTGTCGCTGCGCTCCGAGTGCCCCGACAGCCTGATGCTGATTGGCGACGAGGTGAAGCTGCACGAGGTGCTGCAGAACCTCATCAGCAACGCCATCCAGCACGCCAGCGACCCGGGCGTGGTGGTGGTGCGCACGCAGCGGCTGTCGCGGCCGGACGGCGACGCGGTGCGGGTGATGGTGAGCGACAACGGGGTGGGCATTCCCCCGGACGAACTGCACCTCGTCTTCGACCGCTACCGCCACGGGCCCAAGGGCACGGGGCTGGGGCTGGCCATCTGCAAGGAGTTCGTGGAGCTGCACGGCGGTGAAATCTGGGCGGAGAGCCCGGCCGACGGTGGCTGCACCTTCGTCTTCACGCTGCCCCTGGCGCAGGAGGCCGCGCGCAACCCCCGGCCGCAGCCCGCGCCCGGCGCCGCGCCCGAGCAGCCGCGCGTGCTGGTGGTGGAGGACGAGCCCGAAATCGCGGCGGTGCTGTCGGAGGTGCTGCGCTCGAAGTACCGCGTGGAGGTCGCTCGCGACGGCGCGGAGGGCCTGGCGAAGGCGCGCGCTTCACGGCCGGACCTGGTGGTGATGGACGTGTTCCTGCCCAAGCTGGACGGCCTGGACGCGGCCATGGCGCTCAAGTCCTCGTCGGACACGGCGCACATCCCGGTCATCCTCCTGTCCGCCCACCAGGGCGTGGCCGACAAGGTCCGCGCGCTCAACCTGGGCGCGGTGGACTACATGGCCAAGCCCTTCAACGCGGTGGAGCTGCTCAACCGCACCGAGCGCGCCCTCAAGCTGAGCCGGGGTGAGAAGGATCAGCAGGACAAGACGAACTCGCTGCAGCGGCGCACCGGCAGCGATCCGGTGACGGGCCTGCTCGACCGCCGTGGCCTGCTCCTGCGCTTGGAGCAGGAGGTGGCCCGCAGCCGCCGCTACCACCGCGCCCTCACGCTGGCGGTGCTGCGTCCGGACCGCGATCTGGACGCCATGCCGCCCAACATGGCGGAGGTGATGCGCAAGCGCGTGCGCCACCCGGACTCCATCGCCCATCTGGGGCTGGGCGTCTTCGCGGTGGTGCTGCCCGAGTGCAACGCGGACGCGGCGCGCACGGTCATCAACCGCCTGATGCCGGACGTGGAGAACGTGACCTCCATCGAGTACCGGGCCGCCATGGCGGACGTCAGCCAGGACAGCGATCCGGTGGAGAAGCTGCTGGAGAAGCTGGGAGCGCCGCCTCCCGAGGTCCACTAGCCCGCGTGCGCCCGCTCCCGCTCCTCAGCCGTGCCGCCGTGATGTGCCTCGCGCTGGCCGCCGGAGGTTCGGGGGCCGCGCCCGCGAGGAAGGCCCCGGCCCCGCACGTCGACCGCGAGGCGATGCGCGAGGCCATGGATTCGAGCGACCGCGACGACGAGCCGTCCGCGTCGTCCGCCAGCTACGCGCACTACCTCCAGGCGCGGCTGATGCACCTGGAGGGCAACCACCGGGCCTCGGTGGACGAGCTGCGGCTGGCGCTCGCCACCGACGACGGCAACCCGACCCTCCTCACCCAACTGGGCGAGGAGTACGCGCGCCTGGGTGACCTGGAGCGCGCCGAACGCGAACTTCGCCGGGCCGTGGAGAAGGCCCCCACGCACTACGCCGCCCACGTGCTCCTGGGCAGGGTGTTGCTGGAGTCCGGCCGCACGGCGCGCGCGAAGCAGCACCTGCGCCGCGCGGTGGCCCTGCGTCCCCGCGAGCCGGAGGCGTACCTCGTCCTGTCTCAGCTGTACCTGGACGCGAAGGCCCCCGACGAGGCAGTGAAGGTGGTGGAGTCGCTGGCCCACGCGCTGCCGGGAGAGGCCTCCGGCTACCGGCGGCTGGGGCTCGTCCTGGCCGAGCGCGGCGACGCGGCCCGCGCCGAGCGCCTGCTCGCGAAGGCCTCCGAGCGCGACCCGGGTGACGTGGAGGTGTGGTCCACGCTGGCCCGTCTCTACGAAGACTCTGGCCGTCCGAAGGAGGCGGAGGACGCGCTGGCCCGCGCGCTGGAGGCGGATCCGGACAGCCGGGAGGTGCTGCTGTCCGCGGGCCGCGCCGCGCTGAAGGGCGGGTCGGCGACCCGGGCGCGGGCCTACTTCGACCGGCTGCTGTCGCTCTCCGCGTCGCCGGAGCTGGCCGTGCGGGTGGCCTTCAGCTACCTGTCCTCCGGAGAGTCCGCCGCCGCGAAGGAGGTGCTGGACGCCGCGCGCAAGGACGCGCCGGACGAGCCCCGTCTCTCGTACTACGCCGGCCTCGTCGCGGAGCGCACGCGCCGCTTCTCCGTCGCCGCCGCGGACTTCGCGGGCGTGCCCCCGGACTCGGAGGTGTTCCCCGACGCCCGCGTGCGCCAGGCCCGCTGTCTGTCGCTGGTGGGAGACCACCCGCGCGCGCTGGTGCTCTACCGCATGGCCATGTCGGAAGCGCCCGACGACGTGGAGGTGCGCGTCGGCTACGCCCGGGCGCTGGAGCGCGGCGGGGACGCGGCGCGAGCGGAAGGCGTGCTGCGCGAGGCGCTGGCGGGGGAGGGCGGAGCGCTGGCGTACGACGCGCTGGCCACCCTGCTGGAGCGCCAGGGCCGGGCTCCGGATGCGCTCGCGCTCTTGAGGGATGCCGTAGCGAAGGCGCCGAGGAACCAGGACCTGCAGTTCGCCCTGGCCACCCTGCTGGATCGCCAGGGCGACGTGGCGGGGGCGCTGTCTCGCATGCGGGCGGTGCTCGCGCTGAAGCCAGACCACTCCGCCGCGCTGAACTTCATGGGTTACGTGATGGCGCAGCGGGGCCGGGACCTGGACGAGGCGGAGCGGCTGGTGCGCCGCGCGCTGGCGCTCCGGCCGGACAACGGGGCCTACGTGGACTCGCTGGGGTGGGTCCTCTTCCAGCGTGGCGACGCGAAGAAGGCCGTGGAGGTCCTGGAGCGCGCGGTGGAGCTGGCCCCGGACGACCCCGCCATCCTGGAGCACCTGGGGGACGCGTACCTCAAGGCGGGCCGCGCCCCGGAGGCCGTCCGGACCTGGAAGCGCGCGCTGGAGGTGCTGACGCTGGAGCCGGAGGCCGCCGAGCCCGCGGACCAGCGCACCACCCTGGAGCGCAAGTTGAAGGCGCTACCCTCGACCGCGCCGGGCCGCTAAGGTCCCGGGCTCATGGCCCGCCACGACGAAGGCTTCTTCACCGGGAAGGACAACACCCGGCTGTTCTGGACGCTCGACCTGCCGGACGCGCCCCCGCGCGCGCACGTCGCCATCGTCCATGGCTACGGCGACCACATCGGCCGCTACCGGCCCGTCATCGACGCGCTGGTGCAGGACGGCTTCGCCGTGCACGGCTTCGACTACCGGGGCCACGGCCGCGCGGACGGACGGCGCGCCTACGCCGCGAAGTGGACCGAGTTCCTCGACGACCTGGACGGCTTCTGGCAGCGCGTGCGCAAGGCCGCGGGCAACGAGAAGATCTTCCTGCTCGCCCACAGCCACGGCGGCCTGATGGCCGCGCACGCCCTGACCGGGAGACTGGAAGGCCTCTCCGGCGCCATCCTCTCCGCGCCCTACCTCAAGCTGGCCATCAGCCCGCCGGCCGCGAAGGTGCTCGCCGCGCGCATGGTGGGCACCCTGGTGCCGTGGATGAAGGTCCCCTCGGGCTTGGCCCCGGAGATGCTCAGCACCGACCCGGACATCCAGAAGGCAGTCGGAGCGGACCCGCTCTACGTGCCCTTCGCCACGCCCCGCTGGTTCGTGGAGTCGACGGCTGCCCAGGCGCAGACGCTCGGGCTGGCGCCGAAGATTCAAGTGCCGCTGTTCGTGCTGTGCGGCCAGGAGGACGGGGTGGCGCTGCCGGCGGCGGCGCGGGCCTTCTTCGAGGCGGCGGGGACGGCGGACAAGAAGTTCAAGGAGTACCCCGGCATGCGGCACGAGCCGCTCAACGAGCGGGACCGCGCGACGGTGTTCCAGGACATCTCCGGCTGGATCTCCGCGCATCTCTGACATAATCAGGTCGCCCCGCTCCCGACGGAGCAGGCGCTGGCGAGGATCACCTCATGGCACAGGGTGAAACGGGCATCATTGGCAAGGGCATCGTCATCAGGGGCAACCTCACGGGCGGAGGGGACCTGGTCATCGAAGGACGCGTGGAGGGGCAGATCGCCCTGAAGAACCACCTCACCATCGAAGGCACCGGCAAGGTGCAGGCGGACATCCGCGCCGAGGAACTGACCATCAACGGCGAGGCGAGCGGCAACATCGACGCCTCCACGCGCGTGGCCATCAACGCCTCGGCGAAGGTGGCCGGCGACATCAAGGCCCCACGGGTCGTCATCGAGGATGGTGCCGTGTTCAACGGCTCCATCGAGATGGACGTGAAGTTGCCGGACGACATCTAGCATCCACCGGGGACCGACCCACGGCCCCCCAGGCGCACAGCTTCGAGAAGGCGGACAACACTCATGGCGAATACGATCATTGGCTCGAGCATCGTCATCGACGGGGAGATTTCCGGGGACGAGGACCTGGTCATCCAGGGCACCGTGAAGGGGAAGATCTCCCTCAAGGAGAGCCTCTACGTGGAGGGCTCGGGCGTCGTCGAGGCGGACATCGAGACGCAGAACGTGGAGATCGCCGGCCGCGTGACGGGCAACATCGCCGCCACCGACAAGGTCGAGCTGAAGACGGACTGCCGCGTGGTGGGCGACATCAAGGCCCCGCGCATCCTCATCGCCGACGGTGCCTCCTTCAAGGGCAACGTCGACATGGACATGAAGGAGCGCTGATCCGTGGCGACCGCGAAGGATCTTGCAGGCAACGCCGTCGACAACACCGTGGTGGGGCCCTCCATCCTCATCAGCGGTCGGCTCACGGGTGACGAGGACCTCACGGTCCGCGGGCGCGTCGAGGGTGAACTCACCCTCAGCCGCACCCTCATCGTGGAGCCGTCCGGCGTGGTGAAGGCCAACGTGGCGGTGAGAAACGCCATCGTCAGCGGCGTGGTGGTGGGCAACATCAACGCCACGGAGAGCGTGGAGCTCACCCGCGAAGGCCGCATGGTGGGCGACATCCGCGCCCCCCGCGTCATCATCGTGGACGGGGCCAGCTTCCGCGGCCGCGTGGACATGGGAGACGTGGAACCGGGCCGGCTGCCGTCCGAACGCCCCGCCGTGGCCCGTCCCCAGGCGGTGACGCGTCCCACGGTGCGTCCGGGCGCCACCCCGCCGCGTCCTCCGACGCCGCCGGCCGCTCCGCCGCGCGCCGCCCCGACGCCGCCCCCGCCTCCCGCGCGCACTCAGCCCGCGTCGGCGCCGGCCACCGTCGTGGCCCGTCCGTCGGCCAAGCCGCTGCCGCCGCCCCCGCCGCCCGCCGCGACCACGACCCGGGCTCCGGAGCCTCCGCGTCCGGCAGTCACTGAGCAGGCGAGCAGTGCCGGCGCGCCCCTTTCCCGCGTGATGGGTGCTGGCGCGAAGAAGAAGGTCGTGGTGAAGAAGTCCCGTTAGAGCCCGCCCGCCGCGCCGTCGTTTCCGGCGGCGCGCGGGTGGAACAACCGGGGGTGCCACCATGGACGCCGAGCACAGGGCCGAGGGACAGGAAGGGATGCCGGGCACACCTGGAGAGAATTCGATGCCGTCCCAGCAGGAGGGAGCGGCTGACGCGTCCGCGCCGAAGCATGGCGAGGGCGCGAGTGGAGACGTGACGCCGGAAGGTGCCCCCCAGGCTGAAGCGGGCGGGGCCCAGACCGACCTGCCCGGAGAGGGTGGGCAGGCCGCCGTGAGCGCGACCGAGGCCAGCACGGCCGCCGGAGCCTCCAGTGAGCCGGAGACACGCCCCGAGGGCGGCGAGTCGCCGGGCCGCACCGGGGAAGAGACTCCCGCCGGGGACGCCGCGACGTCGGGTGGAGCATCCGCCCAAGGCGGCGAACCGGAAGGCTCCGGGGCGACCGTGCAGGGCGAGAGCACCAGCACCCCGGCGGACGCGGAGGCCTCTTCGGGCCCCGGCCGCTACGTGGAGCTGCCCTCGGGCGAGAGCGTCCAGGACGCCTCCGCCACGGGCAGCGACGGTGGCGGGGAGGCGAAGGACGTGGTGGCGGAGCCGAGTTCCGGTCCGGTGTCGGGCGCGGATGACGCGCTGCTGAGCGCCGGCATCTGGGACGTGGCGAGCCGTGCGAGCCAGGAGGACGCGGGCTCCATGGGCTCCGGAGACGGTTCGGAACACAGCGCCAACGACGGCGCGGCGACTTCGGATGGGGAGCCCCACGCGCAGGCCATCGAGCCGCGCGTGATGGGACAGGTGACGGCGATGGTGCTGCCGCTGGAGCGACTGGAGGAGGACACCACGTTCCGCCTGCGGGACGAAGGGGACGTGTCCGAGCTGGCGACGGACCTGGCTCGACTGGGCCAGCTGTTCCCGGTGGACGTGCGCCCGCGCGGCGAGGAGCGCTACCAGCTCATCTGCGGCTTCCGGCGCGTGGCGGCTCTGCGCTTCCTCAAGCGCGACCAGGTCCAGGTGCGCGTGCACGAGGAGCTGTCCGACGAGGACGCGCTCCTGTTGTCCCTGGCGGAGGCCATCCACGCCTCGCCGGTGGAGCACGACGTGCTGGAGGCCAAGCGCGAGTCGCTGGAGGCCGAAGGCCGGCTGACGGCGCCGGTGCGCGACATGCTGGAGAAGGCGCTCGCCACCGAGGAGACGCTGGCTCCGGAGGGCGTCGAGGAGGAGATCGACGCGGACGAGCTGGCGGTGGACGTCGCGCAGCGCATGGGCGCCCTCAATCAGGACCTGTCGCTGCTCGCGGACGTGTTCGCGGCGCTGGACGAATCGCGCAAGGCGGAGCTGCTGATGCAGCTGCGCTACTCGGCGCAGCTGGTGGCGTACCTGGAGGGTCTGTAGGCCATGGCGGAAACGCTCGAACGCGACCGCGCCCGGCTCCTGGAGGTGCTCACGCAGCGCTCCTTCGAGCGCAGGCGCGTGGTGCTCTCCTCCGGCAAGGAGTCGGACTTCTACATCGACTGCAAGCGCACGGCGCTGCTCGCCGAGGGCCACTACCTCATCGGCCGGCTGCTCCTGGAGGCCATCCGGCGCGACGCTCCGTCGGCGGTCGCCGCGGGCGGGCTGACGCTGGGCGCGGATCCGCTCGCGTCCGCGGTGAGCCTGACCAGCTTCCTGGAGGGCGGCGGCCAGAAGCCCCTGCACGCGTTCATCGTGCGCAAGGAGCCCAAGGGCCACGGCACCGGCCAGTGGATTGAAGGCCTGTCCGCGCTGAGCCCCGGCGCACCGGTGGCCATCGTGGAGGACGTGGTGACGACGGGCGCGTCCACGATCAAGGCGATTGAGCGCGCGAAGCTGGAGGGCCTGACGGTGCTGGGCGCCTTCGCGCTGGTGGATCGGCTGGAGGGCGGACGCGAGGCCGTGGAGTCCGCCGGCCACCGCCTCACCACGCTGTTCACGCGCAAGGACTTCATCCCGTGAGAAGGCTGCTGTTGGCCGCGGTGCTGCTGGGCGTGCTGGGCGGCTGCTCCACCTCGCCCCCCATCGTCGGAGAGCCCGCGCCCACGCTGGATGACCCGAAGCAGGAGTCCGCCTACATGGCGGTGTTGGACCGGTACTCGGACCGCAAGGAGATCTACGACGGCTTCGACACGCGCGTCTTCGCGGGGGCCACGTTCCAGACGCCTGCGTTCCGCGAGGCCCGCATCCACCGCCGCGCCATCTTCCAGACGCTGCCCGCGGCGAAGGTGGAGCAGCTGCTGGCGGAGGAACTGGCCGACGCGGCGAAGTTCCACGAGTTCTTCCTGGCGGTGCACGTCAACGACTACCGCTACGACGACTTCGCCCACCGCAACAGCATCTGGCGGATCGCGCTGGTGACGCCCGCGGGCGAAATCACGCCCATGGAGATCCGCCGCCTGGGCCGGGCGGACCTCAACGTGCGCGCCTACTACCCCTACGCCAGCCTCTTCTGGGTGGGCTACCGCGTGCGCTTCCCCAAGACCTTCACCGACGGCCAGCCCGTCATCCCCGAGGGCACCGAGCAGGTGATGCTCCGCGTCGCCTCGTCGCTGGGGAACGCGGAGCTGAAGGTCCACGCGCGCTGAACGCGGCGGGATGGCCTTCAGGTCTGCTGGCCGTCCTTCAGCCACTTCGACGTGAGCGGCATCGTGGGCCCCGCGAGCAGGCGGTCCAGGAGCGCGTCCGGCGAGGCATTCACCGCGAAGGGCACGCCCTGCGTCTCCGGGACGAAGCCCGCCTCCACCATCTGCTTCGCCATCGCGAGCAGCGGCTGGAAGAAGCCGTCCACGTCCAGCAGGCCCATGGGCTTCCGGTGCAGGCCCAGCTGCGCCCAGGTGACGATTTCGAAGAGCTCGTCCAGCGTGCCGAAGCCGCCGGGCAGGGCGACGAAGGCGTCCGAGCGCTCGGCCATCATCGCCTTGCGCGAGTGCATGGAGTCCACCCGGTGCAGCTCCGTCAGCCGCGGGTGGGCCAGCTCCTTCGCGTCCATGAAGTGGGGGAGCACGCCCACGGTCTTGCCGCCGTTGGCGATGACCGCGTCCGCCACCGCGCCCATCAGCCCCACGCTGGCGCCGCCGTAGACGAGCGTCAGGCCCCGCTTCGCCAGCGCGGCCCCCATCCTGGAAGCGGCCTCGCGGTACTCGGCGCGCACGCCGGATCGCGAGCCACAGAAGACGCAGACGCTGCGCACGGTGGGTTCAGCCATCGTCAAAGGCCTCCAAGGCGCCCGGGATGGGCGGCGACCACGGCCAGCGCCGCGGCGATGAACAGCAGGACGGGGATGGCGCGCGAGTAGACCTTCGGGCCCATGCGCAGCGCCATGCCGCACGGCAGGCCGAAGATGAAGCCGCCCAGGTGCCCCGCCCAACTCACCCCGGGCAGCAGGCTGATGACCGCCACCTGCACGAGCCAGAACATGTGATCCCTGCGGCCCTGCTGGTTGAGGATGGGCAGCATCGCGCCGCCCCAGCCGAGGATCATTCCTGACGCGCCCACCGTCACGATGTCGAAGTTGAAGAAGAGCGCGAACGCGGAGCCGCCCAGCGCGGTGACGAGCGACAGCCCCAGGAACCTCAGGCTTCCGATGCCGCGCTCCAGCGACGCGCCCAGCGAATAGACGGCGAGCATGTTGAAGAGCAGGTGCATCGCGCCGCCGTGCTCGAACACCATGCCGAGCAGGCGCCAGTACTCGCCCGCCTGGACCCACGGCCCGTAGAGCGCCAGCGGCCCCACGATGCCGTAGTTCGTCCCGTCGATGATCAGCGGCCGGCCCAGGGAGCGACTGAGGACGAACATCCCCACCGCGCCCGCGATGATGGCGAAGCTGACGTAGGGCGTGCGCAGCGCGGGCCGGGGCTGCTGGGGGCCCGGGGGCGGTCCGTCCCCGCCCTGTCCACGTGGCGCGTTGTCCTGCTCATCTCCCAGCCCGGAGGGGCCGGGGAGGTCATCCAGCATGCGGCGCGGACGGGACATGGGTTCTCACAGCTCCCGCGAAAGGATGGTGTCGCGCGTGCCCTGGTGCTCGTCCGTGTGGGGGTAGTCCAGGGTGTAGTGCAGGCCCCGGCTCTCCTTGCGGCGGCTGGCGCAGTCCACGATGAGGTGCGCCACCTCCGCGATGTTGCGCAGCTCGATGACGTCGCGGGTGACCTTGAAGCGCCAGTAGTAGTCGCGGATCTCCTCGCGCAAGAGCTCCAGCCGCCGCCGCGCGCGCATCAGCCGCTTGTCCGTGCGGACGATGCCCACGTAGTTCCACATCAGCCGGCGGATCTCATCCCAGTTGTGGGTGACGACCACGCTCTCGTCGGAGTCCACCGCGCTGCCGGAGTCCCAGGCCGGCGGGTCCTCCTTCGGCAGCGTCAGCGAGGACAGCTCCTCCGCCGCCACCTGCACCGCGCGGTGGCCGTACACCAGGCCCTCCAGCAGCGAGTTGGAGGCGAGCCGGTTCGCGCCGTGCAGGCCGGTGCAGGACACCTCGCCGATGGCGTAGAGGCCCGGGATGTTGGTGCGCCCGTGCAGGTCCGTCACCACGCCGCCGCACTGGTAGTGGGCCGCGGGCACCACGGGGATGGGCTGCACCGCCATGTCGATGTTGAAGGCCTTGCAGGTGGCGTAGATGTTGGGGAAGCGCTCGGTGAGGTACGCGCGGCCCAGGTGCGTCATGTCCAGGTAGACGCAGTCATTGCCCGTGCGCTTGAGCTCTGCGTCGATGGCGCGCGCCACCACGTCACGCGGGGCCAGGTCCCGCATGGGGTGGTAGCGGTCCATGAACGTCTGGCCGCCCTTGAGCCGCAGCTTGCCGCCCTCGCCGCGCAGCGCTTCGCTGATCAGGAAGCTCTTGGCCTCCGGGTGGAAGAGGCACGTGGGGTGGAACTGGTAGAACTCCATGTTCGCCACGCGCGCGCCCGCGCGGTACGCCATGGCCACGCCGTCGCCCGTCGCGACGTCCGGGTTGGACGTGTAGAGGTACACCTTGCCCGCGCCACCCGTGGCCAGCACCGTGACCTTGGAGAGGAAGCGCTCGATGGAGCCGTCCTCCATCAGCGCGTACGTGCCCAGGCACCGGCTGCCGGCCGGGGTGTGCGGACGCCGGTCCAGGATGAGGTCGATGGCGGCCGTGTTCTGGAAGAAGGTGATGTTGGGCTGCGCGTCGCACGCGGCCAGCAGCGCGCGCTGCACCTCGCGGCCGGTGATGTCACCCGCGTGGATGATCCGGCGGGCGGAATGGCCACCTTCGCGCGTGAGGTCGAACTCGCCGCCGCGCTGATCGAACGCAGCGCCCAGCGCCACCAGCTCCTTGAGGCGCGCGGGCCCCTCCCGCACCGTCACCTCCACCGCGTCGCGGTGGCACAGGCCCGCGCCCGCCACGAGCGTGTCCTCGATGTGCGAGTCGAAGGTGTCCGTGGGGGAGAGCACACCGGCGATGCCCCCCTGGGCGTAGGCGGTGTTGCCTTCGCCGCGCTCGCGCTTGGTGAGCACGGCGACCGTGCCGTGCCGGGCCGCCTGCAGGGCGAACGACAGTCCGGCCACGCCGCCGCCCATGACCAGGAAATCGAACCGATGGGGCATGGCCAACAGGCTTAATGGCGGTAAGTGCTGGAAACAAGGCGTTTTCTTGAGGACTTTCCGGGTGTTGTCTAAGGTTTCGCACCGCCGCCATGCGTGTCCTGACCGCCCTCGTCGTCCTGTTGACCGCCGCCCTGCCGGCCGCCGCCTCGGACGGCATCTACAGCTACGTGGAGAAGGACGGCACCATCGTCTACACGAACGTGCCGCCCGGAGGCGCGCGCAAGGCCCGCAAGCTGTCCGGGACCTTCACGCCCGCGCCGGCCAAGTCCGCTCCCGTGCGGGGCCGCTCCCGGACGCCCACGGAGCTGGATCCGCACATCACCACCGCGGCGCTGCGCTACCGCATCCCGCCCGCGCTGGTGCGCGCCATCATGCACACGGAGAGCAACTTCAACCCGAACGCGCTCAGCCACAAGGGCGCCAGCGGGTTGATGCAGCTCATGCCGGGCACCGCGTCGGATATGTACGTGAAGGACATCTTCGACTCGAAGGAAAACATCGAGGGCGGCGTGCGCTACCTGCGCGTCCTGGCCAACATGTTCGACGGCGACATGGTGAAGATGGTCGCCGCGTACAACGCTGGGCCGGACGCGGTGAAGAAGTACGGAGGCCAGGTGCCGCCGTACGCCGAGACGCAGGATTACGTGCGCAAGGTCCTCCAGCTCTACCAACACTACAAGGAGCGCGAGCGGCTCGCCCAGGCCGAGGCCAGCAGCCGTGAGCCTACACCCGAGAATGACGACGCGCACGAAGGGGACGAAGCCGCCGGGCCCCGATGACGAGGAGTTCCTGCAGCAGCTCCATCGCGGGAGCGAGCTGCTGGGCGCCGGCAAGGTCACCGAAGCGAAGGACTTCCTGGAGCGTGCGCACCAGCTCCAGCCGCGCCATGAGAAGGCCCAGAACCTCCTGGGCCTGACGTATTTCAAGCTGGGCCTCTTCGATCGCGCCGCCGACCTGTACGAGATGCTCGTACGGGACAACCCGGTGGACCCGACGCTGCGCGTGAACCTGGGGCTCGTCTACTTGAAGACGAACGCGCTCCAGCGCGCGGCGCGTGAATTCGAGACCGCCACCGACTTGGCTCCGGATCACAAGAAGGCCCACAACTACCTGGGCCTGACCTTCGCCCAGATGGGCGAGTACGGCCGCGCGCGCGAGCACTTCCTCCTCTCCGGCAGCGACGCCATGGCGGAGAAGATGTCGCGCGCCATCGCGGGGGAGGTCTACAGCCGTCCGCCCGCCGCCCCCATGCCGGCCCGTCCGCGCGAGGAGGAAGAGGAGACCGCCGCGCCGCCTGCGTCCGCCTCCGGCGAGAGTGACTGGGGTGCCCAGTTCGGTCTGGATGAGGCGCCGCGCAGTCCTCGCACCGCCGCCGCGCCGCCGCCCCAGGTCGCCGCGAAGCCTCCGGACGACGACATGCGCTTCGCGGAGGACGAGGGCCCTCCCGCTCCCACGGATGACCACGCCTTCACCTCGGGAGTCGCGACCCAGGTCCAGGAGGACGAGGACCCCAGCCTGGCCGCGGGCGAGAGCCTCTTTGACGAAGACGCGGAGCTCGCCGCCACCACGGACGCGGACACCTCCGGTGACGACGTCGAGGTCGCCGACGAGCTGCCCCCCACGCCGGTGTCGGAGGAGATCGAGGTCTCCGAGGAGCCGCCCGTCCTCGCGTCCGACCTGGAGTCGGAGCCCGTCGACGCCTTCGCGGAGACCTTCGCCGCGCTGGCCACGAGTGAGCCGCCCCCGGCGACTCAGTCTGCCGAACCGATCCAGCTGACCCGGTCCATCGGGTCGCTTCAGGTGACCCACTCCGCCGAACCGCCTTCGTCGCCTGAGGCCGGAACGGGCGCGAATCCGCCGGTGCTCACCGCGTGGGTGCCTTCGGTGGCGCTGCCGGGCGCGGTGCCGGGCCAGCCCTTCACCCAAGGTGCGTCTGCGATGACGCTCGCGGTGGAAGGCGAGCTGCTCACGCGCCTGGAGGGGCTGATCGCCGTGCGCGGGCAGGTCACCTTCGAGCCGGAGATGAAGCGCTTCCGGGGCCGGGCCACGGACAAGCCCTTTGGCGAGGGCGACCAGTCCATGGTGCGCGCCCGGGGGCAGGGGACGCTGCACCTGGAGCCCGTGTCCGGGCGGCAGTGGGTGGCTGTCTGCCTGGACGACGAGTCCGTCTACCTGCGCGACGCGTGCGTCTTCGCCTTCGAGGAGCCCGTCGTCTTCGAGAACGGCCGCGTGCCGTCGGACCTGGCCCAGGACCTGGACCTGGTGCACCTGCGCGGGCAGGGGCGGGTGCTGCTCAGCCTGACGGGCCCGCTGCGCTCGGTGCCGGTGGCCATGGACCAGCCGGTGACGGTGCCCCTCACGCACCTGGTGGGCTGGGTGGGCAACCTCACGCCCCGCGTGGTGCCGCTCGTGACATCCGCTGCCGGGGAGACACTGAAGGCGGCGGTGGAACTGGGCGGTGAAGGATTTGCCCTCATCGCACTCGGGGTCCGGTAGAACGCGCGCCCATGGCCACCGAGCGAGCCCTCAGGAAGCAGCGCAAGCGCGAGGAGCGGGCCCGCCGCCGCGCGTCCCGCCGTCCCAGCATCCTGGTGCAGGAGTTCTGGAACCTGCCCAACATGCTGACGCTGGGGCGCATCCTCCTCATCCCCGTGTTCGTCTGGCTCACCTACGACGCGGACCCCCTGCACTCGCTGCTGGCCGGCCTGGTGTTCGCCGTGGCCGCCATCACCGACGTGATTGACGGCTACCTGGCCCGCCGCTGGAACCTCATCACCGTCGTCGGCAAGTTCATGGATCCGCTAGCGGACAAGCTCATCGCCATGGCCGCCCTGGTGATGATGGTGCGCCTGGGCCGCATCGCCGCCTGGGTCGTCATCGTGCTCCTGGCCCGCGAGTTCATCGTCACCGGCCTGCGCACCATCGCCGCCAGTGAAGGCATGGTCATCGCCGCGGGGCAGGAGGGGAAGTGGAAGACGTCCCTCCAGCTGGTGGGGATCATCTCCCTGTGCGTCCACTATGTGCACCCGCTGGACGTGGGCTTCCGCGTCGTCACGGTGGACTACAACCAGGTGGGCAAGGTGCTGGTGTACCTGTCGGGTGCGTTCTCCGTGTGGAGCGCGGTCGTCTACTTCCGCGCGTTCCTCAACATGCTCGCCCGCCGGGGCAGCACGGATCCGGATGCGAAAAGTGTTTGACGTGTCCGAAGGGCCTCTGTATATCGCACCCCACCTCCGGCGCGGCACCGACCGGCGGGTGGCGAGCAACACAGCGGTACCTGATGCGGGAATAGCTCAGCGGTAGAGCATCGCCTTGCCAAGGCGAGGGTCGAGGGTTCAAATCCCTTTTCCCGCTCCAAACGAAGCACGCAGCACCGCAGTACCTGATGCGGGAATAGCTCAGCGGTAGAGCATCGCCTTGCCAAGGCGAGGGTCGAGGGTTCAAATCCCTTTTCCCGCTCCAATCAAAGGCCCTCTGGGAAACCAGGGGGCCTTTTTCTTTTCCAAGATGGCCTCTCCGAGGGCGCGCGAGGGCTGCCGGCCAGACGGGCTTTCGCGCGGATGGCCGGAGTCCCATGCCTGACACCTTCCGGGGGCATGAGGTATGGATGGCGCCGCATGCTTCGCAACCTCCGTGAGCTCTACCAGTACCGGGGCCTCCTGCTCAGCCTGACCCAGCGCGAGCTGAAGGCGCGGTACCGGAACTCGGTGCTCGGCTTCTTCTGGACGTTCCTCAACCCGATGCTCCAGATGGGCGTCTACTCGCTGCTCTTCACCGTCTACATGCGGCAGAAGATCCCCGGGTACACGTTCTTCGTCTTCATCGGTCTGCTCCCGTGGATCTGGTTCTCCACGTCGCTGGGGACGGGGGCCAGCGCCATCAGTGATCGGCGCGACCTGCTCACCAAGGTGCGCTTCCCCGCGCAGGTGCTGCCGGCCACGGTGGTGGTGACCAACCTGTGCAACTACGTGCTGTCCCTGCCGCTGATGGTCGCGCTGGGGCTGCTGCTGGGCTACGTGCCCAGCTGGCACGTGGTGGCGTTCCCGGTGGTGCTGCTCACCCAGCTGTGCATGACGGTGGCGCTGGTCTACATCGTGTCCGCGCTCAACGTGACGTTCCGGGACCTGCAGCAGATCATCGCCAACCTGCTGACGATGTGGTTCTTCGTCACGCCGGTGTTCTACCGGGTGGACTCGCTGCCGGAGGTGGCCCGGGGGCCGATCGTGCTGCTCAACCCCATGGCGGTGATGGTGACGTCGTACCAGTCCATCTTCTACGAACACCAGCTGCCGCAGCCCGGCCCGCTCCTGATGTGGATGGGCATCTCCCTGGCGCTGTTGTGGATCGCGGCCGGCATCTTCGAGCGCCGTCGCGAGGACTTCGCGGAGTTCATATGACCAGCGCCATCGCGTCTCCGGACGCCATCGTGCTCCGCAACGTGGTGAAGAGCTTCCGGAAGAGCACCATCCGGCGCGAGTACACCACCATCAAGTCGGAGCTCATCCGCCTCCTGCGTGGCCAGCGCGACACGGACGGCAAGTCCATGATCGAAGCGCTCCGGGGCATTGACCTGGTGGTGCCCCGCGGCAAGACGGTGGGCATCATCGGGCGCAACGGCTCCGGCAAGAGCACGCTGCTCAAGCTCATCTCCGGCATCTACACGCCGACCACGGGCACCATCGACATCAACGGGCGCATCAGCGCGCTGTTGGACCTGGGCGCGGGCTTCCACCCGGACTTCTCTGGCCGGGAGAACATCCTCATCAACGGCATCATCCTGGGGATGTCGCGCGCGGAGGTGAAGGCGCGCATGGAGGAGATCATCTCCTTCAGCGAGCTGGGCGACTTCATCGACGAGCCGGTGCGCACCTACTCCAGCGGCATGTACATGCGCCTGGCGTTCTCCGTGGCCACGCACGTGGATCCGGACATCCTCATCATCGACGAGATCCTCGCCGTCGGTGACGAGCACTTCGGCAAGAAGAGCCTGGCGAAGATGACGGAGTTCAAGCGGGCCGGGAAGACCATCGTCATCGTCACCCACGACCTGGGGACGCTGGAGCGTTGGTGCGACCTGGGCGCGTGGATCGACGCCGGGCGCATCCGCGAGTTCGGTCCGCCCGCGGACGTCATCCGCAGCTACCGCCGCGCGGTGGCGCTGGCGGAGGAACGCGGCATGTCCATGGAGGCGCCCGCGCTGGCGTCGGACGGCGGTGCGCTGCCGTCGCTGGCGGCGCCCCAGGCCGAACCGTCTCCGCTCACCGTGGACGCGGTGCGGCTGCTGGGCCGGGACGGCGCGGCGGTGGAGTTCGTGGACACCGAGGACGGCCTGGAGCTGAGCGTTGCGTACACCGCGCGCTCGCCCGCGCCGGAGCTGGGCCTGGGGCTGGAGCTCTCCCGGGCGGACGGAGTGCTGGTGCACGCCACGGACACGTTCGCGGAGGATGTGCCCTTCTGCGCGGCGGCGGCCGGCAGCGGGACGGTGCGCTTCGTGGTGGACCGGCTGGGCCTCACCGCGGGGCGCTACGCGTTCACGGTGGTGGTGCGCGACCGGGCGGGGCAGGTGCTCGAGAAGCGCGAGGCGGTGTGCTCCTTCGAGGTGCGCTCCAGCGTGCGGGACGGAGGCCTGACGCGGCCTCCGCACCGGTGGATCGTGGAGGGCGCCGCGGCTCGCGTGGCGCCAGTGCGAGACGTCGGCTCGTGAGCGGCCCTGCTTCGGCGAATGGGGGAGGGCCGGGCATCTGGCTGGGCATCGTGCTTTACCGGAACCCGGAGCGGGAGCTGGAGCGACTGTGGGAGTCGCTCCGGTGGAACCGCGAAGCCCCGGGTGCGCCCGCGTTCCGGGTCGTCTGGATGGACAACTCGCCGGACGACACGCTGCGCGCGCGGGTGGCGCGGCTGGACGCTGAAGCGGACTACCGGCACGCCGGGAGGAACCTGGGCTTCGGGGCCGCGCACAACCGGTTGATGACGGAGGCCTTCGGCTCGGGTGGGGCGCGGTACTACGTCTGCGTGAACCCGGATGGACTCCTGCATCCGGACTGCGTGCGGGAGCTGGCGCGGGTGGCGGATCAGCGGGCGGACACGGGGCTGGTGGAGGCCCGGCTGTTCCCGGACGAGCACCCCAAGCCGTACCATCCTGCGACGGGCGAGACGCCCTGGTGCAGCGGCTGCGTGCTGCTGGTGACGAAGAAGCTGCACGCGACGGTGGGTGGCTTCGACGAGCGCTTCTTCATGTACTGCGAGGACGTGGACCTGTCGTGGCGGGCGAGGGCCTCCGGGCTGTCCATCCGGGTGGCGCCCTCCGCGCTGGTGCACCACTACACCGTCACCCGGGAAGAGAGCCCGGTGCGCGAGCGGATGGTCCGCCGCAGCGCGGCCCTGCTCGGGGCGAAGTACGGTGACGCGGCCTTCACGAACGCCCGCCTGCGGGAGTACGCGCAGCTGGGCGGCGAGCCATTCCAGACGCCCGACATCCTCAATCCCGGGCGGCGGCTCGCGGGCATCGCGGACTTCAGGCACCATCTGGAGTTCGCTCGGAGGCGCTGGTGAACGCTCTATCCGAAGAGGCGCCTCCGTCCGCCGCGTCCGCGCGTTGGATGGAGCTGGTGCTGTCGCGTGCGCACGCGGGCGTGGCGGTGTGCCTGGTGGGCGCGTCGCCGGCGCTGGCGGAGGCCCTGCGGGCTCGGGGCGGCTCCGTGCGAGAGCTGCCCGGGCCGGAGTGGAAGCGGGGCAAGGGACCCGCGCCGACGCTCGTGGTGCTGGAGGGCGACGCGGTCGAGCGGGTGCTGGAGGAGGGGCTGGAGGCGCTGCGGCGCGAGGCACCGGGGGCGGAGTTGGTGTTCAGCCTGCGCAACGCCGGTTCAGCGCGGGCGCTGATGGGCGCGCTGACGGGCGAGGCGCCGGTGCGCGCGGGGCTCTCCGAACAGCGGATGCTGCGGCTGCTGGCCGAGGTCGGCTACCGCGTGGCGCACCGTGAGGTGGTGCCGTGCGCGTCCGGAGGCACGGCGCTGGCCGAGGACACCGCGCAGGCGCTGCGGGCGTTACTGGCCCAGCTGTCGCCGTCCACGCAGGTGGAGGAGGGGCTCTACGTCGCGGTGCCGGACGGGCCCGTGCGCGCGCCGGTGGCGGGGCTGCTCAGTGTCGTCGTCACGGTGGAGCCGGGGACGCAGGACGCGGCGCTCGACGAGGCCCTCTTCGCGCTGGCCTGTCAGGAGCAGCAGCCGCTGGAGTTGCTGCTCGCTGCGCCCGAGGGCGTGGACCTGTCCGCCGCGGAGGCTGCGCTGGAGCGCTACGGCAGGCTGGGGTCGTTCCAGGCTCGCACCGTGCGCGCGCCCTCGGGAGCCCTGTACGCGGAGGCCGTGCGCGAGGCCCGGGGACAGTATCTGGCGTTCGTGGATGCGCGGTGCGTGGTGTACCCGCGTCACTTCGTGGAGTTGGTGCGCGCGCTCCAGACGGGCCGCGAGGCCTGGGCGTTGGCGCGGGCGTTCCGCACCGAGTGGGCGTCCGGTGAGGGGACCCCGCCGTACGTGCGCGCGAAGGTGCCGTTCCCGCTGGGTGAGCGGCTGGAGGTGGAGCACCTGGTGATCCACCCGGAGCTCGTCCACGCGATGGTGATCGACCGGAGTCGCATCGGGCCCTTCCCGGTGGCGATGGAGTCGGGACTCGGGGACCTGCCCGCGCGGATGGGGGCGCTGTTTCCTCCGGTGTTCCTGGGCGGCATCGCCTCGTGCGAGGTACGCGGTCCGCGCGAGCCGCCGGCCGTCGCCGTGGCTCCGGGGACCTGGCTGGTGCGCCCCCTGGATGCCTGGGTGGATGTCGTGGCACGGATCCGCGAAGAGACGCTCCAGGCCAGGGAGTTCCGCCACCGGGTGGTGGACATGCTGAATGCCCGCGTCCACGGCCTCCCCTGGGTCCACGGCACGCTCAAGGCCCTGGCGAACCGGCTCAAATCCGGCAGCGGGCGCTGAGACGATGGGCACCGCCGACAGTGACGGCTCGTGTGGCTCACAGGAGACGCCGGGCGTCGAGGCTGCGACGTTGGACGCGGCCGACCGGAAGTCGTCCTCCGTTGCGGAGGCCACGACGTTGGACGCGGCCGACCCGAATCCATCCTCCGCCGCGCAGGACGCGACGTTGGATCCGGCCGACCGGAAGGCATCCTCCGCCGCGCAGGTCGCGACGTTGACCCCGACCGACCGGAAGCCCTCTTCCTCCGCGCAGGCTACATCGGGACCTCCCGGCGGCCGGGCGCATCCGCCGCGCGATATCTTCGTCGAGGTGTTGGGCTTCGACGTGCCGCGGTCGCACCGCGCGCGCTGGGGCCCGGTCATCACCGCCGCCAAACGGTTGGGGACGCGGGGGCTTTCGCCCTTGCAGCGCTGGGTGCTGGACCGCCAGCTGCGCTTCGACCTGCGGCTGAGGGCGTTGATCCGTCAGCCGGAACGGACGCTGCCGGAGCTGGCCCGCGAGGAACTCGGGCGGCTCGCGGATCCGCGGCCCGTGGGCGCGGTGGGCCGCTGGCTTCCCTCCGTGCCGGGGCTGGAGGCGCAGCGGGCCTGGAACCTCGCGATCGTGGCCCTGCTATCCAGACCTGGATGGCCCCTCCGGACCGAAGGCGCCTCCGAGGCACTGGACGCGCTGGAGACCCGCTGCGACGTGCTGTCGCATGAGGCCGGTGCGGTGGGCCTGTCCTTGTGGCGCGAGCTGTGGCGGCGGCAGGTCGCCTTCAATCACGCGACCGTCCGCCTGTTGCGGCACCTCCTGGGCGTGGCCCGTCCCGCCGTGCTCTTGCCCGCGCCGGTCGGGTACACGCGCGAAGCCCTGGAACGGGAGGATCACGAGGTCCGCGACGCGACCGCAGCGCTGGTACGGCTGGAGCGCCGGCCACTGATCAGTCTGGTCACGCCCGCATGGGAGACGCCGGTGGACGTCCTCCGCGCATGCGTCGCGTCCGTGCGTGCGCAGGTGTATCCGCACTGGGAACTGTGCATCGTCGACGACGGCTCACGCTCGGCGGCGGTGGCGGACACGTTGCGAGAGGCCGCGGCCGGCGACGCGCGGATCCGCTTCGAACGGCTGGAGTCGAACCAGGGCATTGCCCGCGCGACCAACGCCGCGCTCGCACTGGCCACCGGCGATTACGTGGGCTTCCTCGACCACGATGACCTGCTGGCTCCGCACGCGCTGGCCGAGGTCGCGCTGCGGCTGGGTGAAGCGCCGGACGCGGACGTCGTCTATTCGGACGAGGACAAGGTGGACGCGCAGGGGCTGCGCTTCGCGCCCTACTTGAAGCCCTCGCTGTCTCCGGAGTTGCTGCGCGCGGTGAACTACGTGTGCCACTTCCTCGTGGTGCGTGCATCGCTGCTGCGCGAGGTGGGATGCATCCGCCCGGGCTTCGAAGGGGCGCAGGACCACGACCTGCTGCTGCGCCTGATGGAGCGCACGCGGCGCTTCGAGCACATCCCCCGCGTGCTCTACCACTGGAGGACGCTGCCCGGCTCCACGGCCACGGACGCCAGCGCGAAGCCCGCGGCCTCCGAAGCGGGACGCAGGGCCGTGGCGGAGCATCTGGCGCGCATGGGGGAGGGCGGCTCGGTGGAGACGGTCTCGCCAGGGCTGTACCGGATCCGCCACCCGCTCGTGGGGCGTCCTCGGGTGTCCGTGCTGCTCTCGGAAGCGCCCACCGAGTCCGAACTCACGGCGCTCCTCGCCTTCACGGACGACCTGGACGTGGAGGTCCGCGTCCCTGTTTCGTCTCCAGCCGCTTCCTCCACCGGCAACGCCATCCGCGTCCAGGTCGACGCGGCCGCGACCCCGGGCGCAGTGGCGAACCAGTTGCTGCGAGAGGCCCGAGGCGAGCTCATCCTCGTCCTGGAGGCAGGCACGCTTCCGACCGGACCGGGATGGCTGAGGGAGCTCGCGTCGCAGGCCTCGCGCCCCGGCGTCGGCGTCGTGGGCGCGCGCATCGTCTCTCCCTGGGGCCTGGTGCTGGAGGCCGGGCTGCGCTTCGACGCCGAGGGCCGGGTGCTGCGTCCCTTCGCGGGGCTGTTCGATCCCACGCTCGGCGCATTCGGTGGATCGCATTGGCCGCGGGACGTGCGCGCCGTCTCCAGCGCCTGCGCGATGATCCGCCGCGAGGTCCTGGAGTCGTTCGGAGGTTGGGACGCGGCGTTCACCTCCAATGAGGGACGGGGCGTGGACCTGTGCCTGCGCGCGGGCGAAGCCGGGCTGCGCGTCCTCTACGCACCCCACGCGCGACTCGTGCGCACCCGTTCCCAGGACGACGCACCCGAGGCCACCCACGACGCCGACCGGCTCCGTGACGCGTGGGCCCGCGCGGGACGGACCGACCCCACCGGACATCCGCGCCTCGGCTTTCTCCAGACACCGTAGAAATGAACAGCGAACGCGCCTCCTCCCATGGGGAGCGGGCGGGCTGCCAGCCTTGACGCTCCCGGAGGGGGGTGACATGGAGGACATCCGCCAAGGAGAGGGGGGCGTGCCTTGCCTGCAGCGAGGGTCGGCCTTCCGGACGCCACGAACATGCATCCACAGCTCAATCCCCTGGAACACCCCCTCTGCCTCACGCAGCCCTTGCGGCTGCTGGCCTCCTCAGCCTGGGTGGAGCACGTCCCGTTCGCGATGTTCCTGGTGGACCTGCTGCGTCCCTCGACGCTGGTGGAGCTGGGAGCTCACACGGGCGTGTCCTACTCCGCGTTCTGCCAGGCGGTGGACGCGCTGAAGCTGGAGACGCGCTGCCACGCGGTGGACACCTGGCAGGGCGACCCGCACGCGGGCTTCTACGGGGCGGACGTGCTCGCGGACCTGCGCGCGCACCATGACCCGCTCTACAGCCGGTTCTCCCAGCTGCACCAGATGACCTTCGACGAGGCCCTGAGCCAGTTCGCGGACGGCTCCATCGACCTGCTCCACATCGACGGCTGCCACGAGTACGCGCAGGTGAAGGCGGACTTCGAGCACTGGCGCCCCAAGATGAGCGCGCGCGGCGTCATCCTCTTCCACGACACCCACGTGCACGAGCGCAACTTCGGCGTCTGGCAACTGTGGGAGGAGCTCCGGGGCCAGTATCCCTCCTTCGAGTTCGAGCACGGCTTCGGTCTGGGCGTGCTCGCCGTGGGCCCGGAGCAGCCGGAAGGGATGCTCGCGCTGACGAGCACCCGGGACGCGGAACGTGAACACGTGCGGCAGGCCTTCGCCACGCTGGGCGGGCGCCTGACGCTCCTGCTGCACCGGCAGCACCTGCGCGACGCCTACGGCCAGAAGGAACAGCAGGCCGCGGACCACGCGCGCCAGGCGCAGCAGCTCCAGGCGGAGCTGGACGCCGCCCGTGAAGCGGCACGCGACACCGCCAGCACCCTGCGCGAGTTCGAAGGCCGGCTCGCGCGGCAGGGCCTGGCCCAGCGGATGCTCCAGGAGGAGCTGGGCCGCAAGAACGCCCGCATCTACGAACTGGATGCGCACGTCGCGCGCCAGGGCTCGGAGCTGGCGCACATCAACGGCAGCCTCGCGTGGAAGGCCATCAACCGCTACTGGGCCATGCGCGAGCGCGTGCTGCCCCCCGGCACGAAGCGCGGCCACCTCTACCAGAAGAGCAAGGGCACGCTGCACAAGGTGGGCGCGAAGCTGATCAAGCTGCCCGCGAAGCAGGGCGCGCTCAAGGCGCTGCGCGCCGCCAAGGCCGCCCTCACGCCGGCCGCCCCCGTCGCGCCCACCGCCTCCATCGCCTCGGTCGTGGCCCCGAGCACGCCGCTCGCGCCCCCGGCTCCGTGGAACGCGCCGCTGACGCAGCTCTCCCAGGCCAGTCTGGGCCGGCGCATCCTGATCATCGCGGAGCTGTCGCTGCCCCAGTGCAAGCGCTACCGCGTGGATCAGAAGGTCGCCATGTTCCACCGGCTCGGGTACGACGTCACCGTCCTGCGCTGGAACGACCACGAGGAGTGCAAGGCCGCGCTCCAGTTCCACGGCCTGGTCATCTACTACCGGGTGCCCGCGTTCCCTGGCGTGGAGGAGCTGCTGGCGGAGACCAAGCGCCTGGGCGTCCCGCACTTCTTCGACGTCGACGACCTCATCTTCGACGTAGAGGAGTACCAGAAGAACACCAACGTGCAGCGGCTGCCGGAGAACGAGCGCGAGCTGCTGCTCAACGGCGCGAAGCTCTACCGCAAGGCGCTCAGCCTGTGTGAGCACGCCATCGCCAGCACGCCCACCATCGCGGAGCAGATGGCCCGCGTCATCTCCGGCAAGGTCTACGTCGTCGAGAACTGCCTGGACGACGGCATCCTGGAGCTGGCCCGGGAGATGGAAGCGCGCCCGCCCGCGGTGGACGCGGACACGGTCACCATCGGTTACGGCAGCGGCACCCGCACGCACGACGCCGACTTCGCCATCGCCGCGGACGCCATCCTCGCGGTGATGGAGCGCCATCCGAACGTGCGCCTGGCCATCCACGGCTTCCTGGAGCTGCCGGCGGGCTTCGAGCGCTTCTCCGACCGCGTCTTCCGCATCCCGTTCCTGGACGCGGATGACTACCTGCGCGCGCTCGCGTCCTGGCAGATCTCCATCGCGCCGTTGGAGACGACGGTCTTCAACGACGCCAAGAGCAACATCAAGTTCATCGAGGCGTCCATCTTCCGCGTGCCCGCGGTGTGCTCCGGCTCCGGGCCGTTCCGGGAGATCATCGACCACGGCCGCAACGGCTTCGTCGCCACCACCCGTGAGGAGTGGGAGTCCGGGCTGTCCGCGCTGGTGCAGGACGCGTCACTGCGCAAGCGCATGGGCGAGGAGGCCCACCGCAGCGTGATGGCGCGCTACCACCCGGCGGTGGTGGCCACGGAGCGGCTCCAGCCCATCCTCCAGCACCTGCCGCCCGCGCCGCCTCCGCGCCTCAAGGTCCTGGAAGCCAACATCCTCTTCGCGCCCTTGAGCTTCGGTGGGGCGACCGTCGTCACGGAGCAGCTGGCGCACCAGCTGAAGGCGGAGGGCTGCGACGTCACCGTGTTCACCGGCATCCTCAACTCGCCGCTGCCCGCCTACTCGGTGGTGCGCTACGAGGCGCTGGGCCTGCCGGTCATCGCCACCCAGGTGCCGGCCCTCACCGACCGTGCCCAGGAGTACCAGAACCCGCGCATGGGGGAGACCTTCACCCAGGTGCTCAAGGCGGTGCGCCCGGACGTGGTGCACTTCCACTCCATCCAGCTCCTGAGCTCCGCGCTCGCCACGGCGTGCGCCGCGGAGGGCATCCCGTACACCATCACCGTGCATGACGCGTGGTGGCTGTGCGAGCGGCAGTTCATGGTCCGCGAGGACGCCACGTACTGCGGCCAGAAGGGCATCGACCTGCGCGTGTGCACCAAGTGCGTGCCGGACTCGCGCTTCACCTTCAAGCGCACGTTCGCCCTGCGCAAGGTGCTGGATGGCGCGGCCCTGCTGATGGCGCCCAGCGAGTTCCAGCGCCAGCTCTACATCGCCAACGGCGTCGCGCCGGAGCGCATCGTCGTGAACAAGAACGGCGTGCTGCTGCCCACGCGTGCGCGCGCCCCGCGCCCCGCCAACGCCCCCGTGCGCTTCGCCTACCTGGGCGGCCACGCGGTGCACAAGGGGTACTTCTGGCTCAAGGACATCCTGGAGTCGGTGCCGGAGTCCGGCTGGGTCCTGAAGATGACCGACATCCAGCTGCGCATGGGGTCGGCCTCCATCGACGCGAAGGAATGGAAGGTGAAGGGGAAGGTGGAGGTGGTGCCTCCGTATGATCAGGACGGGATGGACGCCTTCTTCGACGGGGTGGACGTGCTGCTGATGCCCTCGCAGTGCAAGGAGAGCTTCGGCCTGACGGTGCGCGAGGCCATGGCCCGTAACGTGTGGGTGGTCACCACGGCGTCAGGCGGCGTCAGCGAGGACATCGTGGAGGGCGTCAACGGCAACGTCCTGGACATGGCCGACGCCGACGGCTTCCGCCGCGTGCTGCGCGACCTGGTGGCCCACCCGGAGCGTCTGTCGCGCGCCCCGAACGCCCAGCGCACCACCGTGCGCGACTACGAGACCCAGGCCAAGGAACTCCACGGGCTCCTGTCCGGCCTGGTGAATCCGGCGGCCCGAGGCGCGGCCCGCGAAGACGCCAGCGCCACGGCCATTCAGCGCTGAACCGGACGGAGCCACCCTGCCTGGAGGCGGGGTGGCTCCTGGAAGTGCGGAAGCCTTCAGGCCCTACGCCGGGCCGTAGTAGCGCTGGTACACCGTGGTGAGCGTCACCGCCGCGGTGAGCAGGATGAAGCAGGCGATGAGCACCGGCTTGAAGCGCGTCAGCGTGCGCGGTGCCCAGGCGGGCGGGGCCAGCGCCACCACCAGCAGCGGCGTGTAGGGCAGCAGGTAGCGGCCCTGCACTCCGTCCACGTGGTTCGCGCCCGGCGCCGTCCACGCCAGGTACAGCATGGCCTGGATGGCCAGCACGCCCGCCACCGCCACTCCCAGCGCCACCGCGCGCTCGCGCCAGCCCACCTTCGGCGCGGCCCCGTCAGCGTCCAGCACCATCACTCCCAGGAGCAACGCGGCCAGGGCGAAGAGGGCAGGGCGGGGCACTGGCGTGTCCAGCCAGCCCAGCACGCCGCCGCCCTGATGCAGGAAGTCCGGCAGCCGCCTCCAGAAGTCACTCACCAGCACGCCCAGCACCTGGAAGGGGTGCGCGCGGATGTGGGCCACCTGCGCCACCACCTCGCTGGGGCGGAAGATGTCCCGCACGGTGGAGGACCACGCGAACTGGAGCAGCGCGGGCACGGCGACGATGGCGGCCAGGGCCAGGGCGTAGCGGCCGCGCGTCCCCAGCCGGGTGAGCGGCAGCAGCAGGAACACCAGCGACAGCGGCAGGTAGGCCTGCTTGCACAGCGCCACGAACACCGCGCTCGCCAGCAGCAGCCCCAACTGCTTCGCGCCCAGCGGCCCCGGGTGCGCGAAGGTGTAGTGCAGCGACAGCGCTACCAGCAGCAGGCACGCTGACATCGTGATGGGGTCCGCGGACACCGACGCGCGCTGGAAGAGCACCATGGGCGTGAGCGCCAGCAGCGCGAAGGCCCACCGCTGGAAGGGCATCAGCCGCAGCGCCAGCGCGGTGAGCAACAGCGCCACCAGCACGTTGCCCAGCCGGCCCGCCCACAGCACCGCCACCGGGGACGCCTCCAACAGCCGCGCGGGCACCATGCCCAACGACTGCGGGAAGTAGACCAGCGGGAAGTAGATGGCGGACGCGGCGAAGCGCCACTCCTGGGTGTCCTGGGGTGCCAGCGCCGCGTGCATCGCGTCGCTCAGGCGCTGCCGGTCCTGGCGCACCTCGGGATGGCCGCCCACTCCGTCGGACACCTCCTGCGCCACCCGCACGATGCTGCGCGGGAGCTGCCCGCCCGCGTCACCCACCGGGATTCGCGTGGCCGTCAGCTGTCCCTCGGAGACCTGGTACGCGCGGTAGAAGTGCGCGGGCTCGTCCGCCACCTGGAACGGGGGCGTGAGGAAGCTCAGCACCGCGCCCAGCACGGCGGCCACGATGAGGAAGGCCACCACGGGGGCGATGAAGAACGGACGCAGCGGGGACGGGGGCGGGGGAGACGGAAGCATGGAGAAGGGATGGGGCCCGGTGGGCCCTCAGACGGCGTGCGAGTCGCGATGGGCGGCGACGGCGGGGGAGACGACTTCCGGACGGGGCTGCGCACGCGCGGCGCGCTCGGCCTCCGCGGAGGTGAGCAGGGCGACCTCCTGGGCCAGCCGCTTGAGCTGCTGGCGCTGGTCGGCCACCTGGAGGCTCAGCCGGTACACCAGCCACATGAGGCACGTCAGGGCGATGAAGAAGAGGGCGGACGGGGCGTAGTAGATGCCCATGGCTGACGCCAGCGCGTCGATGCCGTGGCGCCACAGCGACAGGCCCGCGATGGCCACCGCCACCAGCAGCCACGCGAAGGTGTGCCGCTCGCTGGTGCGCCGGCCCCGGGCCGACCACAGGACGCTGAAGGCGAAGGCGGCCGCGAAGGCCACGCCGATGAGGCTGGAGCGAAGCATGGGCATCAGACGGGACGGACCCGCTCCATGAGCAGGGCGAAGGACACCTTCGCCATGTAGAAGGCCGACTTCCACGGCGTCAGCGAGCTGGTGCCTGTGAGGCGCGGACGCATGCGCACCGGCACCTCCGCGATGGCGAAGCCCTGCCGCGCCGCCATCAGCACGCTCTCCGGCTCCGGGTAGTCATGCGGGTGGACGCGCGCGAAGAAGCGGATCGCCTGCGGACCGAAGCCCCGGAAGCCGGAGGTGGGGTCGGTGATGCGGTGGTGGCTCAGCGTGGACAGCAGGCCCGCGAGGAACCGGTTGCCGAAGCGGCGCAGCCACGTGGAGCGGAAGCTGGTGACGCCCGCGAAGCGGCTGCCGATGACCAGCTCCACGCCCGACTGGAGCGCCTCGCGCAGCGCGGGCACGGACGCCGGGTCATGCTGCCCGTCGCCGTCCATGCGGATGACGTGCTCGTACCCGTTGCGGGACGCGAACAGCAGGCCGCTGGCCTCGCCTGCGGCGACGCCCAGGTTGAAGGGATGGCTGAGCACCCTCGCTCCGCAGTCCCGCGCGCGCTGCGCCGTGGCGTCGCGTGAGCCGTCGTCCACGACGAGCACGTCGAACTCCGGCAGCGCCTCGCGCAGCTCCGCCACCGTCGAGCCGATGCACTCCTCCTCGTTGAAGGCCAGCAACACGATGAGGCCCTGTCGGGTGTCCATTCAGCCCCCTCCTGCGTCTTCCGGGCTTCTACCGTTACCCGGCACGCCGGAACAACCCGCTACGCCCGGTTCCCGCTCACGCGAGCGATGAAGATACCCGCGTCCTCCAGGCTCAGGCCCCGGGCCACGGCGCCGAGCCCCTGGCCCGCCAGGGAGACGAGCGGCCTTGGGAGCTTCCGCAGGGCATGCGCCCTGTCCGCCAGGCTGCCGGCCTCGAAGTCCAGGTCCCCGAAGGCGTCCACGCGCTCCAGGCCCACGCGCGGGAGCAGGGCCTCCATGGAGTCGTGGGTGAAGTAGCTCTCGTGCGGAGGAAAGGTGCCGGCCTGGTAGAGCTGCTCCAGCAGCCCCGACGAGGCCACGCCGGCCATGGCACGGGAGACGCGGTAGAGCAGGCCGCTGGCCACCGGCACCTTCAGCACCACCCACTCCAGCTCGGGCGCCAGCTGTGTGACGAGGTGGCGCACCATGTCCGTCAGGTGCGCACCCGGGAAGTGCTCCACGACGTCCAGTAGCGTGAGGATGCGTGGACGGAAGGGCAGGTCCTGGAGGGGCAGGGGCCACTGTCCGCCCTCCGGAAGGGGCAGGCGCATGGCGGGGATGCCCGCGTCGCGCATCAGGTTGACGGACAGCTCGGAGATGTCCGCGCCGGCCAGCTCCTGGACGCCCGCCTCGCGGCAGCCCTCCAGGAACCAGCCCCGGCCCGCACCGAAGTCCAGGAGCCGCGAGGGCTGGGGAATGTGGCGGCGAAGGCGCTCGACGATGCTCCGGGCCTGGCGCTGGCGCGTGACGCGCAGCGAGTCCATGAAGCCGCCGCTGTCGTATTGCGCGTGGTAGTCGGCGGTGTTGCGCGGCGCGCGGTGGGTCGCCACGCGGTGGCCACAGCTCGCGCAGGTCTCCACGTCCAGCCGGGGGCCCTGGAAGGACGGTCGGAGCGAGGACGAAGCGCAGGCGGGACAGGAGGGGGCGGACATAGGGGGCGGCACCCTACCGCTTCCGCGCGTCCCCCGTCACGTGTCCGCCAGGCTCCCAGGCCGGCTAGCGGCCCCGTCGCCGCGAGGGCCCACGGCGCGACGGCTCCTGCGTGGGCTCTGGCGACGGCTTCGGCGAAGGCTCCGGCGTCGCAGCAGGCTGGCGCGACGTCAGCTGCTCCAGCTGTCGCTCCACCTCCTGGCGCCACAGGGACTGCGTGCGCGCCTGGACCCGCTGATGCTCGTGGATGAGCGCGAGCGCGTCCAGGATGGCCTCGTTGAACTCCACCTGCCGCCGGAGCGCCTCGTTGATGAAGGGTTGGAACGCCAGCCGGAAGGCGCGCTTGGCCATCACCAGCGCGGGCCCCACCACGGGCCGGTGGGACGAAGGCGGGTCCGCGTAGCGCGCGTCGCGCTTCATCCGTGCGCCCTCCAGGAACGGGGGCCACGCGGGGCTGGTGGCTGGGCCCTGGGTGGCGGCGAGGCGTCGGCGCAGCGCCTCCACCTTCTCGGGCTCTGGCGTGGGCAACCGCTCCAGGGACTCCAGCACCGCCTTCACGGTGGGGTCGCCGGTGATGAGGTCCTCAGCGCGCATGCGGGCGTCCTCCCACGTCCAGCTCCCTTGCCAGCTCCGCCGCCAGCGACGTCAGGTCATGCCCCGGAGTGAGCTCCCACAGCCTCTTTCCCAGGACCTGTTTGACGCCCGCGTCTGGCGCGCGGCGGGGCTCCCAGATGCCCGCGACGCGCGTGTCCGGCGGCAGCCGCGACACCGTGCGCCGGGCCACCTCCTCACCGGCACCCGCGAACAGCAACGGCCCCGGGGCGCACCGCACGCCCGTCTCCAGCGACGACGACGACGGCGGGCTGACCCCGTCCAACCCGAAGCAGGGCTCATCCGGCGTGAAGCGCCGCACCCGCGTCACGCCGTCGCGCTCATCGCTCGGGGCCAGTTGCAAGGGCATCACCTGACGGCGCACCGTCCACAGGCTCGCGTCCGGCAGCCGGTCCACCACCGCGCGCGCCAGCTGGGACATGGGCGCATCCGGCGCGGCGTCGAAGCCCGGGCACACCACGGTGACGGTGGGCGCGGCGGGCGGACGGGCCGGGGACGCATCCCCCTGGAGGAAGGGCATGAGCGCCTCGCGCACGCGCTGGGCCACGGACTGCTGGTCCAGGGACGCCAGTCGCTGGCGCTGCGCCTCCACCACCCGCGAGCGCAGGGCGGGGTCTCGCTCCAGCACCGCCAGCAGCCCCGCCACCTGCGCGGGGTCGTCCGACAGGGTGGTGAGGCCCGCGCCGCCCATGGTCTCCGGCACCGCCGCGGCGCCGTAGGCCACCACCGGAACGCCCCGGTACATGGCCTCCAGGAGCGGCACGCCGAAGCCCTCGTGGCGGCTCATGGAGAGGTACGCGGTGGCGGAGGCGAAGCACGCGGACAGCTGCGCGGCGTCCACGCGCCCCAGGAACACCACGCGATCCGGGCCCAGTTGCTCGCGCAGCGCCAGCACGGACGCGTCATAGGGCGCGCTGCTGTAGAGCGTCCCCGCGACCAGCAGCCGGCTCTTGGGCTGGTACAGGCGCTGGTAGGCGGTGAAGACGCGCAGCACGTCCTCCAACCGCTTGCTGGGCACCGTGCGGCCCACGAAGAGCACGTTGGCGCACCCGTCCTCCACCTGCTCGCGCAGGGCCGCGTCCGGCGGCACGTTGAACGCGTTCCAGTCCACCGCGAAGGGCAGGACGCTCGCGTCCGGATAGCCCGCGGCGGACAGCTCCTCCACGCTGAAGTGCGAGTACGCCCAGGCGTGCGTCACGTGCTCGCGCAGCTGGAGCAACTCCTCGCGCGCCAGCATGCAGCCGCGGGCGACGTGGCGGTCCGTGCCCTCGAAGAACCGCTCGGGCGTGACGTTGTGGTACAGCAGCGCCTTGCGGCCCTTCGCCTTGGCCACCAGCGGCACCAGCCGCGACTCGAAACTGTGGTGGACGAGCAGCGCGGTGTCCCGGCCCGCGTCGCGCGCGTAGTCGAGGGCGGGGCGCACCTCGTCGCGACACGCCTCGTCCCACTGCTCGGCGTAGATCTCCGACGCGTATCCCCATCCGCGCAGGAGGTTTCGCAGGTAGCGCACCTGGTTGCCCACGGCGTCGCCCCAGGCCAGCCGCGGCACGAGCTGGTGGATTGCTCCGGCGCTCGAGGACGCGGTCCCTCGCTTGCTGTTCCAGAGGCTCACGTTGGGCATGGCATTTACCCCTGGCCCGGACCGGCCACAAGTGGTCGCGCGCTTGCCTTGACGGGGATCCTTCCCTCCGCTACGGAGGGCGCTTTCTCTCGAAGTGCGAGTGGTGGCTTGTCAATGAACGTCCTGGTGACAGGGGGCTGCGGCTTCATCGGCTCCAATCTGGTGAAGTACCTGCGCCGCGAGCGGCCCGACTGGAAGATCATCAACCTCGACAAGCTCACGTACGCGGGCAACCTCGAGACCCTCGCCGACCTGGAAGGTGACCCGAAGCACGTCTTCGTGCGCGGCGACATCGCCAACCGGGAGCTGGTGGAACACCTCATCGTCCAGCACGGTGTCGATGCGGTGATGCACCTGGCGGCCGAAAGCCACGTGGACCGCTCCATCCTGGGCCCGGAGGTGTTCATCAACACCAACGTGCTGGGCACCCAGCAGCTGCTGGAGGCCTGCCGCGCCCGGGGCGTGAAGCGCTTCCTGATGGTCTCCACCGACGAGGTCTACGGCTCGCTGGGCCCCACGGGCGCCTTCACGGAGACCTCTCCGCTGCAGCCCTCCAGCCCGTACTCGGCCTCCAAGACGTCCTCGGACCTGATCGCGCTGGCCTACCACCACACGTTCAAGATGGACGTGGTGGTGACGCGCTGCTCGAACAACTACGGCCGCTACCAGTTCCCGGAGAAGCTCATCCCGCTGATGGTGGTGAACGCGCTGCACGACAAGCCGCTGCCCGTCTACGGCGACGGCGCCAACGTGCGCGACTGGCTCCACGTGGAGGACCACTGCCAGGGCCTGCTGGTGGCGCTGGAGAAGGGCCGCGCGGGCGAGGTCTACAACATCGGCGGCGGCTCCGAGCGCCGCAACATCGAGATCGTCAAGGGCATCCTGGGCCTGCTGAAGAAGCCCGAGTCGCTCATCCAGTACGTGGCGGACCGGCCGGGCCATGACCGTCGCTACGCCATCGACCCGACGAAGATCCGCACGGAGCTGGGCTATCAGCCGAAGCACACCTTCGAGCAGGGGCTGGAGGACACGGTGACCTGGTACATGGAGAACCGCGCCTGGTGGGAGCGGGTGACCAGCGGCGCCTATCGCCAGTACTTCGACACCCAGTACAAGGCCCGTCTGCAGGGGCGGGGCTGACGCCATGCGCTTTCTCGTCACGGGAGCCAACGGCCTGGTGGGCAGCCGCGTCTGCGCGCAGCTGACCGAGCGCGGTCACGAAGTGGTGGGCCTGGGGCGCGGTCCCCGGCGCACGGGCGGCACGCACGGCTACGTGGAGGTGGACCTCACGCGCGAGCAGGACGTGGCCGCGGCCATCGCCCAGGCCCGTCCGGAGGCCATCATCCACCCCGCCTCCATGACGGAGGTGGACGCGTGTGAGAAGGACCCGGACGCGGCCTACGCGGCGAACGTCCACGCCACGGCGGCGGTGGCTCGCGCGGCGAAGATTGCGGGCGCGCACCTGGTGCACGTCTCCACGGACTACGTCTTCGACGGAGACGCCGGGCCGTATTCCGAGGACGCGCTGCCCAACCCGCGTGGCGTGTACGCGCTGACCAAGCACATGGCCGAGCAGGCCGCGCGCGTGTTCGCGCCGGGCTGTGCCATCGCGCGCACGGCGGTGGTGTACGGCTGGCCCGCGGCGGGGCGTCCCAACTTCGGGGCGTGGTTGGTGGGGGCGTTTGAGAAGGGCCAGCCGGTGAAGCTCTTCGAGGACCAGGTGGTGTCCCCCAGCTTCGCGGACAGCGTGGCCGCCATGCTGGTGGAGCTGGGTGAGCGCCGGCTTGGTGGCGTGTGGAACACCTGCGGCGGCACGGTCATCGACCGGGTGGGCTTTGGCCGGGCGCTCTGCGAGGTGTTCGGCTTCGACGCGTCGTTGATCACGCCCACGCGGATGGCGGACCTGAAGCTGGCCAGCCCCCGTCCGCTGCGCAGCGGCCTCAAGACGGACAAGGTGCGCACGGAGCTGAAGGCCCAGCCGCTGGAGCTGGCGGAGTCCCTGGCGCGCTTCCACTCGGCCTGGAAGGCGCACCGCGCCGGTTGAGCATCGCGCGCGTGGCGGCCGGGCCGCGCGCATCCGTTTCGCGGCCGCGCCGTGGAACACAGGGGAGCACGCATGAAGGGAATCATTCTGGCCGGGGGTTCGGGCACGCGCCTGTATCCACTGACGCGCGTGGTGAGCAAGCAGCTGTTGCCCGTCTACGACAAGCCGATGATCTACTACCCGCTGACGACGCTGATGCTGGCGGGCATCCGGGAGATCCTCGTCATCTCCACGCCGCAGGACCTGCCGCGCTTTCGCGAGCTGTTGGGCGACGGAGAGCAGTGGGGCATCCGCCTCCAGTACGCCGAGCAGCCGCGTCCGGAGGGCCTGGCGCAGGCGTTCGTCATCGGCCGCGACTTCGTGGGCAATGACCCCGTGTCGCTCATCCTGGGTGACAACATCTTCTACGGCCACGGCATGGGAGAGCTCACCCAGCGCGCGTCGAAGCGCACGCAGGGCGCCACGGTGTTCGGCTACTACGTGAAGGATCCGGAGCGCTACGGCGTGGTGGAGCTCAACGCCCAGCACAAGGCCGTCAGCATCGAGGAGAAGCCGACGAAGCCCAAGTCGCACTACGCCGTCACCGGTCTGTACTTCTACGACAACCAGGTCATCGACATCGCGGCGAACCTCAAGCCGGGCAAGCGCGGCGAGTACGAAATCACCGACGTCAACGCGGAGTACCTGCGCCGCGGCCAGCTCAACGTGGAGCTGATGGGACGCGGCTACGCGTGGCTGGACACCGGCACGCACGAGTCGCTGATGCAGGCATCCAACTACATCGAGATCATCGAGCGCCGTCAGGGCCTCAAGGTGGCCTGTCCGGAGGAGATCGCCTTCCGCATGGGCTACATCGACGAGCAGCGGCTGACGGCGCTGGCGGAGCCCATGCGCAAGAACGAGTACGGCCAGTACCTGTTGGACCTGGTGGAGAAGCGGGGGGCGGTGTCGTGAAGGTGACCCCGCTGGCGATTCCGGACGTCCTGCTCATCGAGCCGAAGGTGTTCGGCGACGACCGGGGCTTCTTCCTCGAGTCCTTCCACGCGAAGCGCTACGCGGACGTGGGGGTGGTCGGCCCGTTCGTGCAGGACAACCTGTCGCGCTCGGTGAAGGGCACGCTGCGAGGCCTGCACTTCCAGGAGCCGAACGCGCAGGGCAAGTTGGTGCAGTGCCTGGCGGGCGCGGTGTGGGACGTGGCGGTGGACATCCGCAAGGGGTCGCCCACGTTCGGCCGCTGGGTGGCCGCGGAGCTGACGGGCGAGAACAAGCATCAGCTCTGGGTGCCCGCGGGCCTGGCGCACGGGTTCTGCGTGGTGAGCGACTCGGCGGACTTCTTCTACAAGTGCACCGCGCTGTACTCCCCGGAGTCCGAGCAGAGCGTGGCCTGGGATGATCCGGACCTGGCCATCCCGTGGCCGGTGAAGCAGCCGCTCTTGTCGGCGAAGGATCAGCGCGCGCCCCGGTTGAAGGACGCGCCCGTGCTGCCCGTTTTCTGACGCGAAGGGCGGCCGGGCAGGCGTGGCGCGGGGGCTTGTCATTCCCCGCCCCCTGCGCGGTGAGCAGGCAGGGGGGCGAGCTGCGTCCCAAGGGAGGAAGCCAGCCGGGGGATGGAATGCCCAATCTCCTCCGAGGAGGAGACGCATGGTCCTGCCCGGCAGGGGAATGAGTTGGAAGGAGTTCTTCAAGTCCCTCAAGGATGAGTGGGGGCGCGACAACGTGGGCAACGTCGCGGGCGCGCTGACGTTCTCCGCCATCATGGCGCTGTTCCCGTTCCTGCTGTTCCTCGTGTCCCTGGCCGGTGTGCTGATTGATCCGCACCAGGCGCAGCAGCTCATCCAGGAGCTGTCGAAGGTGGCGCCCCAGGAGGTGACGAAGATCCTGGGCGAGCGGCTGGAGGCGCTGGCGAGCAGCAATCCGGTGGGGCTCTTGACGATCGGTGGCGTGGGCGCTGTCTGGGCGGCGTCGGGCGGTGTGGTGGCGCTGATGGACGCGCTCAACACGGTCTACGGCGTGACGGAGAAGCGCCCGTTCTGGAAGAAGCGCGGCCTCGCGCTGCTGACGACGCTGGGGACGGCGGTGACGGTGGTGGTGGCGGCCCTCGTCGCCATCGTGACGCCGGCGATCGCGAACCGGCTGGGCGAGCCGTTCACCAGCATCGTGCTGTGGCTGCGCATGCCGGTGGCGGGCCTGCTGATGATGCTGCTGCTGGCGGTGCTGTACTACGTGCTGCCGGACGTGAAGCAGAAGTTCAAGTTCATCACGCCGGGCTCGGTGGTGAGCGTGGTCATCTGGGTGATCGCCTCGTGGGGCTTCTCGAAGTACGTGGCGAACTTCGGCTCGTATGACGTGAACTACGGCGCCATCGGCGGTGTCATCGTGATGCTGCTGTGGATGCAGATCTCCTGCATGGTCGTGCTGCTGGGGGCGGAGATCAACGGCATCCTCGAGCACAAGTCGCCGGACGGGAAGGCGCCGGGGTCGCGGGATCCGGACGCGCCGGGACCGAACGTGACGAAGACGGAGGCGGAAGAGGGAGGCGCGAACCTCCCCGGCGCCACGGACTTCCGTCCGGTTCCGCCGCAGCCGCAGTACGAGAACCGCCCGGTGCCGCTGAGCAAGACGCCGCTGGCCGCCGCGGCGAAGTGGGCCGCGGGCGTGGGCCTGGGCGTGTTCCTGATGCGCCGCAAGTCCACGGCGCGATAGGCATGGTGTTTAGCGGCGGGCGGTCCTCGAAAGGGGGCCGCCCGTTGTCATTTTCACGGCAGCGGTGATGTGACGTAGTCCGTCCCGTCGGAGTGGCAGCCGTGGCAGGTCGAGTGGGCGCGGCCGTAGTAGTTCCGGGTGTAGTCGGGGCCGAAGCCCTCGTAGAAGATCCAGGTGTCCTTGCCGGGGCCTTCCGAGACCTTCACGTCCAGCGCGTGGCCTCGGAGTGTCTTCCCGTCGTCCTCAAAGAGCTCCTTCACCAGGATGCTGCCCACGGGGTGTGTGGCGTTGCCGTCGCGCAGCGAACGCACGACGACGTCGTTGAAGAACACGCGGACCTTGCTGCCGTGGGGCGCGCGCGTGTCGTGGACCGAGGGCTCCGCGAGCCAGGAGGCGTACTCGCCCGAGCGGACGAAGGCGGTGATGCCGGTCTCGGATGTGTCGATGCCCTGGACGACGCCGAGCCCCTCGTCCACGGAGGAGGAGGGACCACAGGCGGCGGCGAACAGGACCATGAGCGGCAGGAGGTGGGCGCGCATGGTCAGGACTACGTCGGGGGCAGGGGAGCGGTTACAGCCTCATTGCGGCGCGTAGTTGTGGCTCAGGTCGAAGACGAGGGCCTTCACGATGGGCGTGATGGAGAGCTCGATGCGGCCCAGGTTCAGGTCCGCGCGGGTGACCTGGTAGGAGAGGCCGCCGAACTCGTCATCGAAAGTGAAGTCGTCGTTGTCGAAGATGGAGATTTCGAGCGGGTAGCGCAGCAGGTTGGACGTGATGACCTGGCAGCCGCCGGAGCGCCATTCGGGGTCCCAGCTCTCGTCCTCCTCGGTGCGGGAGCGCTCGGGAGCGCCGGGACACTTCATCTCCACGACGACGTCCGGAGGAGAGCCGTCGGAGTCCCAGTCCTCGCCCGTATCCGGGTCGACGTCCGCGATGGTGGCGTACCGAGGCTGGATATAGGTGCGCATCACGCCCACGTAGCAGGTGTGCTGGTCGAGCCGGCAGACGCTGCCCTCCGCGCAGGGTTCACAGGCGCTGCCATTGGGGCCGCATTCCGAGTCGCTCCGGAACGAGATGCACTCATTGAACGAGGAGCAGCAGCCGTCCGCGCAGTTCTCCGGGGTGCAGTCGTAGGGACCGCAGGCGGGGAGCCACAGCGCGCACATCAGGACGAACATCCACCAGCCGATGACTTTCATGAGCGCGGTGAACGCTACCCGCTTCAGGTCCGTCCGTCCCGAGCGTTGCGAGCGACGGCCTTCTCGTAGGCGGCCTGAAGCTCGCGGAACACCGAGCGGGAAGGGCGCGGCGCGTCCAGGTGCAGGTGGCGCAGCTCCTCCATGAACGCGTTCCAGAGGGGCGGGCCGCCCATCTCCAGCAGCTCCGCGCGCACCGACAGCTCCTCGCTCACCTGCGTGTGCCGGCGGCCCCAGGCACCCATGTGCGCGAGCAGGGGCACCAGTTGGATGGACGCCTCCGTGAGGCTGTAGATGCCTTTCTGCTGGTGGTTCGGATCCGGGCGTCGCGACAGCAGGCCGGACGCGGTCAGGCGCTTCAGCCGGTCCGCGAGGATGTTGGAGGCGATGCCTTCTTCGCTCTGCGAGAGCAGGTCGCCGTAGCTGCGCCGGTTCCCGAACATGACGTCGCGGATGACGATCAGGCTCCAGCGGTCGCCAAGCTGTTCGAGCGTCAGGTTGATGGGGCAGCCGGAGCGCCCTGTCTGCGGCATGGCCGTGATCCTGGGGTTTCTGCTTGCAGTATGCAAGTGGTGCAAATACGGTTCAACCCGTTGTGAAACGCAAGTGGTCGAAAGGAGAGGTCCGACGATGTCGATCGCGGTCTACGGTCACTATTTCTCTTCGTACACGCAGAAGGTGCTCATCGCGCTGTATGAGAACGGCACGCCCTTCGAGTTTCGAAGCATCAGCCCGGAGACGCCGGAGCATTCAGCCGAATGGCTGCGCCGCTGGCCGCTGCGCAAGTTCCCGCTGCTGGTGGACGGTGACCGTCAGGTCGTCGAGACGAGCATCATCATCGAGTATCTCCAGCTGAAGCATCCCGGGTCGGTGCGCCTGCTGCCCGAGGATCCGATGGCCGCGCTGGACGTGCGGTTCCTCGACCGCTTCTTCGACCTGCACGTCATGAACGCGGCCCAGCACGCCGTGGATGGGGCGTTGACGGGGGACCCGGTGAAGCGCCAGGACGGGATGAAGCTGGCGGTGGAGAAGCTGGAGCGGTCCTACGCGTGGATCGAAGGCCAGCTGGGTGGCCGGACCTGGGCCGCGGGCAACGACTTCACGCTGGCGGACTGTGCGGCCGCGCCGTCCTTGTTCTACGCGGACTGGACGCACCGGATTCCCGAGTCGTGTCCCCAGCTGCGCGCCTATCGCGCGAGGTTGCTCGCGCGTCCGTCCGTGGCTCGGGCGGTGGATGGCGGGAGGCCGTACCGCCCGCTCTTCCCGCTGGGAGCGCCGGACCGGGATTGAGAGTGGGTCAAGGCCGCGGGGGCGTGGAGACCGCGGCCATGATGTATCGAGGCAGGAGTTCCTCGCGGAACTTCCGCCAGATGGCGACGTGGTTGTAGTTGCCCGCGGTGAACAGCACGACAAGGTCCAGCTCCGGGACGACCATCACCAGCTGGCCACCGTTGCCGCTGGCTTCGTATTGCGAATACACGCGGTCGCCGACGCGAAGCTCATGGCGCCACCACGTGTAGCCGTAGGTCCGTCCGTCCGGCATCGTCGCCTGGTTCGCGACGGAGCGTTCCACCCAGCGCTGGCTGACCACGCGCTTCCCGTTCCACGTGCCACCGGAGAGGTAGAGCTGCCCGAGCTTCAGGGCATCCCGTGGGCGCATGTAGATGCCGCCGCCGAGGTACTGCTCGCCGTCGGGCATCAGGTCCAGGTGGTAGCCGCGCATCTGGAGGGGCGTGGCGACGTTCTTCGTGAAGAACTCGGGGATCCAGGTGCGGGTGGTGTTTCGGAGGACGCCGCCCAGCAGGTTGATATTCGCGGAGCAGTACACGGCCTTGCCGTCGCCGGGAGCGCGGACCATGGGGAGGTCCAGCGTGTACTTGTACCAATCCGGTACAGAGTCCTCGAGCCGGTCCTCGTTGCCGGGTGAGTCCGGATTGTCGTCGTCACAGGCCAGGCCCGTCGCCATGGTCATCAAGTGCGCGACGGTGAGCTTGCGCTTGCGCGCGTCCAGGTTGGAGAGCTTGCCTTTGTACTCGGGGAAGAGGGACGCGACGGGCGTGTCCACGGTGAAGGGGGCACCCTGGTCCAGGGCAATGCCAATCAGCAGGGACGCGTAGGACTTCGAGGAGGACCGCAGGTCGTGGGGACGCTCCTTGTCGAAGCCCTGGAAGTACTCTTCGACGATGAGCTTCCCGTGGCGCGCGATGAGCAGCCCCTGGATGGCGGGGACGGACTCCGGGCTCGGTTCCTGGTCGAGGATGCGCTGCACGAGCTGTTGGATCGGCTGGATGTCCATGCCGACGTCGGCGGGGGATGCCGTGGTCCAGCCATCGTCCTCCCCGATGGGCTTCTGGTAGGCGTAGGGGCCGGGAGCGGGCGTGCGGGAGTAGAGCCCCATGGCCTGCGACCGGTCCCGGCGGGTGAAGTCGAACGTCGTGTCGAAGGGAGGGTAGGGGAGCGACAGCCGTCCGGACTCCGCGTCGAACGTGCCTTCGATCTGGGTGTTGTCCTTGGTGGACGTGAGCCGGACCGTGCGGCCCTGGAGGTCGACACGGAAGAGCATCCGGTTGCCGAAGTTCCGCTCCGGGTTGCGGATGAACGCCTTCACGGAGCCGTCAGGCTGCTTCTGGACGACGAGATACAGCGAGAACCGGTCCTCCAGCGGCGCCACGTTGCCGCGCCAGACACCCGGCTGAAGCGCGCGCAGTTCCACGGGAGTGGCGAACTTCATGCCGCTCATGAGCACACGCGGCTGGATCCAGTGGCCCGTGATGCTCTGCCCGTTCTCCGCCAACGTCGCTCGGAGTTCGCCTCCTGGGAAGATGACGGACACCTTCCGACCCTCGACCCGAGCCGGGACGTCGAAGCCTGCGATGCGCGCGTGCCAGGAGTTCCCAGCCCGCACCAGTGTCAGCTCTCCGCGAACCTGAGGCCCGAGGACGCGCTCACCGCCCCAGATGCCCACCAACTGCTCCGCGGGAATGGGGACAGCGCCGACATGGAGCGGAAGCAGCGCCAGAAGAAGCCCAAGGAAGCGATACCGGATCATGGTCTGCTATTCATACGCTCCGTGACATCCCACGTCGGCAAATACCAGCGCATCCGCCCGCTGGTCGAAGGCATCATCGAAGATTCTCTAGCCACGGCCGCCAACCCTCAAGGCATCGAGAAGACGCTGGTGCTCCAGTGCCTCCGCTCGGACATGGCCGAGCAGGTGGATTTCCCGGAGATGTTCCTCGACACGGCGAGGGACGCCGCCCGGCTCACGCACCCGCACCTCGTGAAGGTCGTCGACGTGGGGGAGGCGGACGGCACGTACTTTCTGGCGAGGGAGCACCTCGATGGGCCCAGCCTGCGCAGGGTGATCAAGCACGTGGCGGCCCAGCGGATGACCCTGCCGGCGACCCTGTGCGCGCGCATCATCTCGCAAGCCTGCGAGGGGCTCGCCTACGCCCACGACCTCACCGACCCCAAGACGAACCAGCCGCTGCGGCTCATCCACCGCTGCGTCCGGCCGTACAACATCCTCCTGTCGCGCCAGGGGATGACCCAGGTGGTGGACTTCGGCATCGACTACTTCCGGGTACGGTGGGCCCCCGAGCACCACTTTTCCGACATGAGCAAGTACAGGTACATGGCGCCCGAGGAGATCATGGGCTTGTCGGCGGACCGGCGGGTGGACGTCTACTCACTCGGTCTGGTGCTCTACGAACTGCTCACCACGCACAGACCTTTTGAATCCATGTCCGAATTCAACTTGGTTCGGGCCGTCGCATACGAGCCCCTGGTGCCCGCCGAGCAGCACCGGCCGGACCTGCCCGATGCCCTTCGAGCCATCCTCGCCCGGGCGCTCGCGAAGGATCGGGACGAGCGCTACCCGGACTGCCACACGTTCCGGAAGGACCTGGAGGCATTCATCCGTTCGGTTGGGGAGCCGGTGACATCCCAGCAGGTGGCCCAGCTCGTCCAGCAGGTCTCTCCAAGTGACGACCCGGCCGTCGTCGCCCCGGCTCCAGACGGCCCGGAGAGCCAGGCCCGGCCCCGCGTGGGACGAGGCTGGATCCTCGTGGCGGTAGTGGGCTTGGGTCTCCTGCTTGGAGGCGGCGCCCTGCTCTGGAGGATGAGCGCCGCACCCGAGCCCGAGAAGGTTCGCGCTACTCCACCGTGAGAAGGAACTGGGCGGATGCTGGATGACCCGTCACCGCGAGGACGCGAGGCTCCTCTTTGTCCCACTGCCACTCTTTGCCCTGCGACTGCCAGGAGCACGGCTCGACGGTGATGGTCAGCGGTCCTGAGCCCTCGCCCCGAGGCTTGAAGCTCACCTCCAGCTCCGCGGTGGCCCCTCCCTCCAGTCCAGCGGTAACGCCGACGGCGTTCACGCGGAGCTCCTCCACCATCGGGAGCGGCTGGCCGCGATACCGCACGCTCACGTCCACCACGCGAGCGCCGATGAGCACCCCGGACACCCGGATCCGCACGGCCTCACACGCCGTCCCGTCATTGCGCACCACCGCCCGCCAGGTCTCTGCCACGGGCGAGGACACGGTCAGTGGCGCCGAGGTGTGCTCGGTCCAGTGGAACGCAGGTGTCTTGTAGCCCACGTGCATGAGCGACGCGCCCGGGCTCACCGGACGGTTCGAGGCATCAATGCGCAAGGGGTGTCCGGGCTCGGCGGTGAGCAGGAAGAGCGCGTCACTGTCCTCGGCGCCCACCCACCACCGGTCAGGCTCGGCGGGCGTCACGGCCACGAAGGAGGGCCACTCCCCCGTGAGCGTCTCAAGCACCTGGAGCCCGGGCAGGGACACCAGGAGGCTCTTGTCCTGGACGAAGAGGAGCGCCCGGGTCGCGTCGAGGACGCATATCCCAGCGCCACCCCAGGTCAGGTCATCCGCAGCCTCATCATCCTCATCATCCTGCTCCGGGATGGAGCCGAGCAGGCTGCCGTCGAGCGCGAAGTGGAGGAGCGCTGTCTGCCGGTAGTTGATGACGAGAAGGAGAAGCACGCCGTGGGGCGTGGCCAGGGCCCGCCAGATGTCCTGCTCATGGCCCGGCTCGACCTGGAGCGCTCCCTGCGGCTGAGCAGCCCCCGGGCGGAGCACGTAGACGCGGCCACGGCCCTTCTCCAGGACGGTGATGCCAAAGGGGCTCGTGTCGAGGAACGCCCCATCGGGGGACTGACGAGGGGGACGGCCCTCGGAGTACCCGTACCCGTGACTGGCGCTCACGGGCTTGGGCAAGGTCATGGGCTCCCATCGCTGCCCGGCCCCATTGGTCGTGAAGAGGGTGGTCAGCTTTAGGGCGCCGTCCACCACCGTTCCGATGAGCCGGTCTCCATCGGTGGTGAGATCGAAGCACTCCGTCGGAAAGGCTTGGACGGGAGAGTTCGCGCCGGCCCCTACGGAGAAGACCCGCCGATCCCCGCTACCCACCCAGACGTCCTTTGCCTCATCCAGCGCGGCGAGCACCACGGGCGCGGACGAAGGATTCGGAACGTCTCCACTGACCTCCCGGCGCACGCCTTCGGCTCCATGGAAGACAATGAATCGATGCGGACTGAGATCGAACAACCACTGTTCACGGGCAAGAAGACGGCGTGTCGGGTACATGGCCCTGCATCATACCCACTGACGCCTCGCGTACCGTCGCGTCCGGCTTCTGGGCCACTAGCCGTTTAATCTCGGTGGCCACCTCGCTCCGAATAGGTGAGAAGTTCCGCTCCAGGTTTCGGATGAACGCCGTCACGGAGCCATCAGGCTGCTTCTGGACGACGAGATATAGAGAATCGGTCCTCCAGTGGTGTAACGATTCCCTGCCACATACCTGGATGAAGCGCGCGCAGTTCCACCGAGTTGGCGAGCCTCATGCCGCTCATGTGCACTCTTAGCTGGATCCAGCGGCCGGCGATGATCTGTCCGTCCTCTGCGAGCGCGGCTCGAAGCTCACCCTAGCCATCGGAAACGACGACGGACGCCTTCTGACCGTCGAGCCGAGCGGGAATGTCGAGGCCCGCGATGCGCGCACGCCAAGCGCTCCCCTCCTGCACCAGCGTCAGTTCACCTTGGATTTGAGGCCCCAGGACGCGCTCGTTGCCCCAGATGCCGACCGACTGCACTGCAGGCACAGGGACTGCGCTGACATGGAAGCAGCGCTAGAAAGAGTGTAACGAGTCCTTGCTTCCTGCTGAGAAGGGGCCGTGGCCGAGGCATGGCTGGGTTAGGTATGTTTTTGCCTTCATTGTGGTGAGGTGTGTTTAACGGCGTTGCCTCGTTTGCGTGGGCTATTTGTCTTCAATCCATTGTCGCATCCAAATTGGGGCGAATCCTAGATGCTCTAAATGCCTGAGAGTGTCCTTGGGGATGAAGAGGCTGCCGCCTTTGAGGCTGTCATGGACTTTCAATACGAAGCTCTGAGCGCTTGATGCTAGCTGTTGATTGGTTGAGTCTGAAAGGATGTATGCAGCCATGAGGAGTTCCGTGATGGTCCGCCGCGAGGGCTGTGTTCGCGTCATTAGGTCGCAAAGAGATGATTCGAGATCTCCGAACTTAATTTTCTTTGATAGGTAGAGTCCAGAGATGACGGAAGGGGTTACGCCGTGACGCCTTCCGGATAGAAAGTCCCCGTCGCTCAGTTGGCTGTATCCTTTATCTTTGATGAATGCTCGGACGATGTCGTCTGGAGGCGGGAGGCGGCGGACGAGTTGACGCCACTCAAGATCCCATGTGCTTATCTTTAAATGCTTTGAAATGGATCGAGCAGTGAGGACTTGTATTGCCGGAAGATAGTCAAGGGAGTCGGCTGATAGGGGGAAGAAAGATGTGAGCGGCCACATCATTCTGTCTTGATACACTTGTCTTCCGTGCGCGATTGAATTTCTGATTTCAATTAGGTTCTCCACTAGTTCTTGGGATTTGACATTTAGCATCCCTAGATGCTCAAGGAAGTGGCAGATTCGGGATGCAACTGGGATGTGCTCGGCGACCGCCAGTTTTACCGATTTCGTTTTCTCGCCCTTTAGCTGTTGCAGTCTGGGGCCGCGGTGCTTCAGATTCTTGCTGAGAAGCTTTGTGATGAATAAGTCGATCTCTTTGTTGATTGATTCCGTTAAGCTTTTATTGTGTTCTTTGGCGAGTAGTTCGAGAATGTGGAAATACGACAAGAAGGCCTCGTCTGCATACAGATGCGACTCTTCCCTTTCTTGCATCCAGCGAGCTTTGCGCCATCGGTCAAGAAGTGAGGTGGTAAGTAGCTTGGCGCCAGGGGGTGTATTGGTGGTTGTTGAGAATAGAGTTGAGAGGCTTTTTGAGTGATCTCCTGATTCTGAGATTAGTTTGCTTTTGGATGTATAGGGGGTGAGTGGTGTGTTTGTTGCTCGTGCCGATGTTGATATTGTGTCAAGCGGGGTGAGTGGTTCGCCTGTGAGAAAGGTGATTGCGCCTAAGAGTGACAGGTATCGAGGCCTGAAATGGCGAGCGCTTTCGGATATGCTATCTATTTTGTCGAGTTCTATTTGTGAGTCTATTATTAAGTATCCGTTTGGGGTGTGCGTTTCGGGTGTTTCGGCGTTGCCAAAGGTTTCTCGATCGTGTTCGGGAGGAGTTGGGGATGTGTAGATGTGGGTTTCGGGTGTGGCGAAGTCCGCTTCGAGTTTGAACTCTAGTGGGATTGTGTTTGTTATAATGCTTTTTGGAGAGGTCGGCATTGGTGCGATAGGTGCGATGTGGATGGTAGTGATGTCTGTGCGTAAGCTGAGGTTCATCCCTCGTCCGTGCGAAGCGCTGCCTTCATCACCGATGGTATGCCCAGTCCCACAAAAAGTTCCTCTTGCAGTTCCAGACCTGGGCCAAATCACGAGTACGACCGACTCCCCATGGCTGTCGGCCTGAAGTGGAGGGCTGCCGCTCCGTCCGGGCATCACCCAGGAGAGGGATAGACATCCGCACGAAAACGCCGCCTCGCTTCCGGAGGACCGGAAACGGGCGGCGTTTGGCACTGCCTACGGATGTGACGCGGGACTACCGACGCTTGAGCGCCGCGTCCGCGTGCTTCTCCCTGAACTCCGAATAAGGCCCGTTGAAGTCGAGCACTTCCTTGCCCGCCTCCAGGCTCCAGATGCGGGTCGCGACCTCGGAGATGAGCTCCTGGTCGTGCGTCACACAGATGACCGTGCCGTCGAACTTCGACAGGCCTTCCGCCAGCGCCGCGATGGACTCCAGGTCCAGGTGGTTCGTCGGCTCGTCGAGGATCAGCACGTTGTCCTGCGTGATCATCAGCTTGGACAACAGCACTCGCACCGTCTCACCACCGGAGAGCGTGTCCGTTGCCTTCATCCGCTCCTCACCCGAGAAGAGCATCCGGCCCAACACGCCCGAAATCTCCTCGTTCGTCAGCTTCTCGCTGATCTCCCGGAGGTAGCCGAAGCACGTCGTGCCCTTGTGGATGACGCCGTGGTGGTCCTGCGGCAGGTAGCCCACCGTCGCCTGGTGGCCCCAGGTGATGGTCCCCGCGTCCGGCTCCAGCTGGTTGGCCAGCATCTTCACCAGCGTGGACTTACCCACGGCGTTGCGGCCAATCACGCAGATGCGCTCGCCCTTGCAGACCAGGCCCGTGAACGGCTTGATGACCGGCACCCCGTCGAAGGACTTCTTCAGGCCCTCGAACATCAGCGTCTGACGACCGCTGACCACCTTCTGGTCGAACCGGATGAACGGCCGCGCGATGTTCGAGCGCTTCAGGTCCTCCGTCTTCAGCTTGTCGATCTGCTTGATGCGGCTCTGCACCTGCGACGCTCGCGTACCGGCGTGGAAGCGCGCCACGAAGTCCTGCAGCTGGGCGATCTTCTTCTTCTTCTCCTCCGTCTCGGACTCGACCCGGGTGCGCAGCTGCGACTTCTGCCGGACCATGTCGTCGTAACCACCCGTGTACTGGATGATGGTCTCGTAATCGATGTCCGCGATGTGCGTGCAGATGGAGTTCAGGAAGTGCCGGTCGTGGCTGATGGTGATCAGCACGCCCTCGTACACATGGAGGAAGTTCTCCAGCCAGCGGATGGAGTCGATATCCAGGTTGTTCGTGGGCTCGTCGAGCAGCAGCCCTTCCGGCTTGCCGAACAGCGCCTGCGCGAGCAGCACTCGCAGCTTGAGTCCGCCCGTCAGCTGGCGCATGGGCTCTTCGTGGAAGGACTCCTCGATGCCCAGACCGGCCAGCAGCGTGGCCGCGTCGCTCTCCGCCGAGTAGCCGTCCTCTTCCGCGATGACGCCTTCCAGCTCACCCAGCCGGTTGCCGTCCTCCTCGGTGATGTCGGACTTGGCCAGGAGCTTGTTCTTCTCGTCCATCGCCGCCCACAGGTGGCGGTTGCCCATCAACACCACGTCGATGACGCGGTCGCTCTCGTAGCGGAAGTGGTCCTGGCGCAGGATGCCCAGCTTCCGCGGGCGGATGATGTCGCCCATGTCCTGCTCCTCGTCACCCGCGAGGATCTTCATGAACGTGGACTTGCCGGCCCCGTTCGGACCGGTCAGGCCGTAGCGGCGGCCCGGCGAGAAGGCGACGTTGACCTCCTCGAACAGCTTCTTGGGCCCATAGGCCTTGGAGACGTTGATGACGTTGAACATGGCGGCGGCTTGTAACGGAAATGGCGCGGCGACCCAAGACGCGCGGTAAATCGAAGCCCGGCGGCGTACCGGAGGACCCAATGTAACCGCCGGACCGCCCCGGAAATGCCGCCTTCCCACCGGGTTCCCA
>NZ_RAWQ01000189.1:0-22046 GCF_003668965.1 Corallococcus sp. AB030 | reverse complement strand
ACCCAGCCCAGGCCCGCAAGGTCCACGCCCAGGTCGGTGGACTGCACCCGCTGCGGCGAGGACTCATTCGTGAGGTCGAACACGTGCAGCCGCTTGCCCGCGGTCACGTAGGCGCGCTGCGAGCGCACCACCACGCGGCTGCGCACCAGATCCTCGAACTGCGTCAGCGCGGTGTCCACGCTGATGTGCCCCAACAGGGTCCCCGCGCGGTCGCGGATGGACAGCACGAGCCCGTTGCCCTGCGTGCCCACCACGTCGGACGTCAGGACGTAGAAACGCTCCGGCCCCAGGTCCAGGGCCAGCGCGTCCGACCCCAGCTGCCCCGTCGCCAACGGCACCGTCTCCAGGAGCTCCAGGCCGGGCGACGCCGCGTCGAACACCTGCACCTTGCCGCCCGCCACCGTGGGGTTCACGGTGGTGACGAAGGCCCGCGAGCCTTCCAGCCGCACGGACGTAGCGATGCCATCCGTGGCCACCCGCCGCACCAGGAAGGGCGTCTCCGGACGCGACACGTCCACCGCCGCGAGCCCCGCCACGTCATTGGCCAGGAGCGCCAGCGCGCCCGCCACGTCCAGGCCCCGCACCGGCAACGGGGTGCTCAAGCCCCCCAGTCGCAGGGGGCGCTCCTCCAGGCGGACATCGAAGATTTCCAGGCCCGCCAGGGACGGCGTGGAGACACCGACGTAGAGCTTGTCTCCCACCAGCTTGATGTCGGACGCCTCGCGCGGGGGGAACCCGGGCAGGCTCAGCGTCGTGCCAATGGGCAGGTCATAGGAGAAGGTCCCCACGGTGACGGGCACGGACTCCCCCGTCAGCGGATCCTTGTCCTCCGGCCGCGTCAGCGTCACGAGCGCCAGGCCCGCGGCATCGCTGATGGGCGTGGTGAACTCCAGCGAGGACAGGTCGAGGATGTCCACGTCCACGCCAGCGACTCCGCCCACCTTGACCGTCGTTCCGGGCGCCACGGCCTTGCCGGCCACGCTCACCCGCACGCGCGTTCCACCGCTCACCGGACCGTGGTTCGGGCTCAGGGTGACGGCCTTGTTGGCCAGCGGCTCCAGGGCCAGAAGGCCCGCGGGGAAGAAGGTCTCCGGGCCGCCTGCGTCCACGAGCCTCACGTCCACCGGCCCCGCGGACAGCGCCGGCAGCGTCACCTTCAGCGTCGTGTCCGTCTTGTCGCCAACGATGCCTTCCGCGCCCGAGCCCAGGAACACGCGGTTCACGCCCGCGAGCCCATGGCCGTGCACCGTCACCGTTCCGCCCCCGGCCGTGGAGACCGTGGACGGGGAGAACGACGCGATGAGCGGCGCGCGCGCCCCGGCCTTCGCCGTCTGGAACTTCGTGCGCAGCGGCAACAGCAGCGCGCCGCCACGCTGATCCGTGACGGAGGTGTCGACCTCCAACGTGTACAGCGCTTCCGCCTGCAGCGGCTGCTGAGGCACCGCGACGATGGCGAAGTCGATCTGCCCCGGGATGTCGCGCACGGAGAGCGTCAGCGGCACGTTCGTCCCCTGAGGCCCCTTCAGCCGCACGGAGTCCGCGGTGACGCTCCCAGGCGACACGGGGCGGTTCATGCGGACCACCAGCTCCTGCAGTGACGGCGGCACGAGCTCACCCCGCGCGGGCTGCGTTCCCGTCACGAGCATGAACGGCGTCTCCAGCTCATACAGGCGCGAGCCTCCGGCCAGCATCAGCCGGTCGCTCACGGGCAGCACGTCCATGGCGGACTCGACGTTGCCGCCGCTCAGCAGCTCCGGATGGTGGAGGTCGGAGACATCCACCATCACGACGCCACCCGCGTTCGCCGCCACGAACAGCACGTCGCCCACCAGGCGAAGCCGCTGCGGCTCGCCGGGCGTGTTGGACAGGTCCTCGTCGAAGGGAATGCGGGTGATGACCGAGGGGGACTGCGGGTTCGACACGTCCACGAACGTCAGGCCGAACTCGGCCGAGGCGAGGATGGCCACGCCGTCGCGGACCACCACGTCCGTGAGGTTGCCGTTCTCATGCAGCGTCCCCACCACGGCCGCGTCCGCGCCCGCCGAGGAGTAGATGAGCAGCGAGCCCTTGGGGGTCACGTTGCTCTTGTAGAGCGTGCGCTGACCACCCCGGGCACCGCCCCTGAGGGACACGTCCGGCAGGGGCGGCAGCGGCTGGTTCGGCTCGCACCGCGTGTAGCGCACGCCCTGGTGCTGGCCCGTCACCACATAGAGGCGGCCGTCCGCCACCGTCGCGCCGTACGGCTCGAAGCCCTCGCCTCCCGACTGCGTCACGAGCAACGGGTCGGTCGGCGTACGCGTATCCACCAGGTAGAGCCTGCCGTCCGCGCCCACCTGATCCCTCTGGGGCTGGCACGTCGGAGGCGGCTGGCTGTCCGGAGGATCCATCAACCCGTTGGCCAGCACCCAGGCGCCCACTGGCGTGGGGATGACGCGCGTGGAGAGCAACTCTCCGCTGCCCGACAGCTTCGCCCGGCCCAGCAGGCCCAGCGTCTCCAGCTCACCGTTGGCGTTCACCTGGAGCGTGCCGGTCCCGTTCAGCACCGCGAGTCCGCTCAGGCCACTGGCCACGTACAGCTGCTGTCCCGACAGCGCGATGTCCAGCGAGTCGGGCATCAGCTCGATGTCCGGCATTGGCGTGCTGGCCGGCACGAAGTGGTTGAGGATGGCCATCACCAGGTCCACGCTGGCGTCCGGCGCCTTGACGATCTGGTTGCCCGCGGCGCGCGGACGACCGGCAAGTTGCACGTCGTAGGCAACGGCGCGGTAGGACTGCGGCACCGTCCCCTGCCCCGTCAGCGCCCCCAGGTACGGCTGCGGGAACAGGTTGCCAGCGCCCGCCGCTCCCGCCGCCGAGTACACGTAGAAGGGCGACAGCGGGCTGCGCGACAGGGCCCGCGGCCGCACCGCCAGCGCCGGCTCCTCGCCCAGGTACGGCAGGCCGTAGCCGGTGCGCGTGGTGGTCGCCACGCTGCGCTCCACGCCGTCGGAGGACAGCACCATCACCGGCGCATCACCGAACGAGCCCGGCGGCGCGACAGCCTTCAACTGCGTGAGTGACAGCACCTCCACCTGCGTGGCGGGAATGCCGCGCACCCGGACCTGCGTGGACAGGCCGAGCGGATCCGCCCAGGACGGCAAGAAGCCCTGGCCCTCCACCTCCACCGTGCTGCCGCCGCGCGGATTCAGGAAGCGCGGCGTCGCGGCCATCGCCTGCAGGGGCAGCGTGTAGAAGTAGCCGCCCGACCGACGCGCGCTCAGGCCCGTGGCCGTGCTGCGCACCACCACGTCCGCGAGGCCCGGTGCGCCCGGGGGGGCCACCACGTCCATCCGCGTGGACGAGCGCGAGCCGACCGTCGCCAGAACACCGCCGATGAACACCTCACACGAGGCGTCGAAGTTCGCGCCCAGCAACTGGTGCACGCCCCCGCCGGCCACCGGGCCCACGCGGGGCACGAGCTGCGAAATCACCGGCGCCGGCCCTTCCGCGAAGGCGGTGCGGAAGTCCACCTGCAGCGGCGCGGCGAGCGACCGCCCGTCGCGGCTGTGCAGCGTGTCCGCGACCACAAGCCGCATCTGCGCGTCGGGAGGCAGCGGCGCCGCCAGCGTGAACACCATCGTGCTGAGTGCCTGCTGCGCATCGCCGGCAGCCAGGGTTCCGGGGACCGGCACGCCGTCCGCAGTGAGCTGGAAGGCGGTCTGCGCGGAGGTGGGGTCCACCGTGGACGACAGCACCACCGTGACGGACTGCAGGCCGAGCGGAACGACGTCGCCCGTCGCCACGCTCGCGCTGACCACGGACAGGTCCGTGCCGGGACCGAAGTCCACCGACCACGCCCCCGAACCGTTGCGCTGGCGCAGGCTCACCACGCGGCCGCCCGGCGTCAGCACCGCGGCGTACGTGCTGCCCGCCTGGGCGCCCGTCACGTGGTAGCGCAGCTGCGGCGACGCCGGATCGCTGATGTCCACCACCGCGACGCCCGCCGCGCCCGCGGCCACGTACGCCAGGTCGCCCGCGAGCCGCACGTCCGTCGCGAAGCCCTTCACGTCGATGTCGCCCATGCGCACGGGGTGCGCCGGGTCGCTCACGTCGACGAGCACGAGTCCCTCGGTCCCCGCGGCCACCGCCGCCAGGGATCCGCGCAGGCGCACGCGCTGCACGTTCAGCGCCAGCTCACCCCGTTGGGTGACGGGGCCTTCCACGGACAGCATCCGCAGCCGTCCGTTCTGGACGGTGCCCGCGCTCGTGCGCGTGCCCACGCCCGCCGCAGCCTGCCCGCCTTCGACGGACAGCGCCTGGGCGCCCGGCGCCGAGGCGTCGCTCCGGATCGGGAAGGGCGCGTACGAGATGTCGAAGGTGTGGAAGCCCTCGGTCCCCGCGGCGGCCAGCAGCCGGTCGCCTCGCGCATCCACGCCATAGACGCCGTCCCCCGGGATGGCGCGCGTGGACACGCGCCTCGGCTGGAAGGGGTTGGAGACGTCGAACTCGTAGACCGCGCCCGTCCTCGGGTTTCCATCCTCGTCGCGAGACAGGACGCCGCTCGCGAAGATGCGGGTGCCTCCGGTGGACGGATAGGACACGGACCACAGGTCCCCCGCCGACTCGAAGCCGACGATGCGGTCATCGCCGCCCAGCTTGTCCTCGTCCACCAGCTCCGCCTGCTGCTGCGGCGGGATGGCGATGCCCGCGTCCGCCTTGGGGCCCTTGGTGTAGAGGCCGGACATGTCCACCACGGTGAGGCCCGTGCTGCCCACCACGTAGGCATAGGAGCCAATCACCACCGCGTCGCGCAGCGTGCCGCCCAGGGCCACCGACGCGCCCGTGGGCTGGTCGAAGGTGAAGGCATTGGGGAGGGTGGCGTGGACGCCATCCGGGTTCACCACGGAGACGTCCACCGTGCCGCGCGCCCCATTGGGCGTGGTGGCCTCCAGCGTGTTGAGCCCCAGCACCTTGGCGTTCACGCAATCCGTCAGCGTCTTGAAGCAGACCTTCACGGTGCCCGTGGGTGAGAACCCATGGCCCGTCAGCACCACGCGCGTCCCACCCGCGGTGGGGCCGCGCGCGGGCGCGATGGAAACCAGCGACAGGTCCGCCGTGTAGACGAACGCACCGGGCAGCACGAAGCGCGTGCCAGACGGGTTGCGGATCTCCAGCGTCGCGGCCCCTTCCGCTCCCGGGGGTGTGATCAACTTCAGCGTGGAACCAGAGAGCGTCACCTTCGCGGGGAGCAGCTCCTGTCCGTTGACCAGGACCGCCAGGCCCGCCTCGAAGCCGGTACCCTCGACGGTCACCTCGGTGCCGCCGCCCACGGGCCCCTGACGCGGCGTCAACGACGTCACGCTGATGGGCGAGGGATTGGCCACTTTCGCCGTGCCGAACTCCAGCGTGTAGACGCCGGGCATCGCCGCCTGGGTGTCCTGGGAGCGCAGGCCCGACACGGTGAGCCGGTAGCGCTGCGACGTCGCCAGGGTCCCTCCGGAGGGCGAAATCGTCAGTTCATCCGTGCCCATCCCCCCGACGCTGACGGTGACGTTGGCGCCGTTCGCGGAACCATCCAGCAGGACCAGCCGGACCTCGGCGGAGGGTCCCTGCTCCACGGGCATGTTGAACGTCAGGCGCAGCGCGCTGGAAGGCCGCGCCGCCACTTCTCCCGCGGAAGGCACGGAGGCCACGACCATGGGGAACGGCAGGCGCACCACGGCCAGGCCGTCCAGGGCCTTGCCCCTCTCCGTCGCGGAGATGCCCACCACCGCGACGTCCCCTTCGATGTCCACGTCGGACAACTGGGTCGCCGGGTACAGGTCGATGGCGTCGATGGTGCGGGGCGTGGACAGGTCCGAGGCCTCCACCAGCTGGAGCGACGCGGGACTGCCCGTCATTCCGATGGAGGAAGTCACCGCCGCGGCCACCTGCGGCCCCAGCGCGCCGGAGACGAACAGGCCGCCGCGCATCATCGGCGGCACCACCGCCTGCGTGTACGGACGCGACGTGGGGACCAGGGACGTCGTGCGCAGCGTGCGCCACGCGGACAGGGCCTGGGTGTCGCGCATCGCCATGGCGCCGAACTCACCGGACAGCTCGCCCAGGACCGCGTAGCCCGCCGGGGCCAGGTCCAGCAGCAGGGTGCTGAAGACGTTGCCGCGCTTCACCTCCACCAGCGCACGGTCGCCCCAGGCCGCCACCTGCTCCACGCTCACGGGCGCGCTGCTGCCCGCCATCAGGAACTGGGTGCGGGCGCCGAGCAGCAGGGGCTGATCCTTGTCCACCAGGGAGAAGGTCAACAGGCCCCCGTCACCCGCCGCCACCAGCGCCAGGTCCCCCACGAGCGCGATGGACCGCGCGGTGCCAGGGAACGGCACGACTCCCCGCGCCTCGGGACCGGTGCGATTGGAGATGTCGAAGGCCAGGAGCGACGGACCGCCCTCGCCCACCATGTCCACGAACGGCAGCGACTGCGCGTTGGCCACCACATAGGCGTGGTGGCCCCGCACCGCCAGCGCCGCGGGCTCGTACGGAGCAAGGATGTTGATGCCACCCACGACCCCGGCCTGCGGCAGGGACACGTCCACCGCGCCCAGGCCGCCCGCCGTGCTCGTATCGGTCACCTCCGTGGGGGTCAGGCCCTGCGTGTTCACCTGGGCCCCGGACAGCACCCACGCCGTCCCGTCCTTCACCACGACCGCGAGCGGAGCGCCCTTCGCCAGACGGTAAGTGGGCTTGGGGCTCCCGTCCGTCTGGGGGTCGTACCGCCCGATGCGCGTCGACACGGCCAGCCGGCTGTAGAGGAAGGCCCCCGCGGCGAAGGCCTGCTTCGTGTCCGGGTTCGTCACCACCACGTCCGCCGGACCAAAGGCACCAGGGGGCGTCACCGCCTCCAGCCGCCCGGGCGCCAGCACGCGCACGGCCGTCGCCTCGACGCCGTTGAACGTCACCGTGGCGCCGCGCTGGAAGCCCGCGCCGGACACCTCCACGTGCGTGCCGCCCGCCAGCGGCCCCGACGCCGGGGCCACGAAGGAGACCTGCAACATGGGCAGATAGAGGAAGCCGCCGACGAGCGACCCTTCGCCGCCGTCCGGGTTCACCACCGTCACCAGCGCCGGGCCCTCTTCCCGCGCGGGCGTGGTCACGGTGAGGCTCGCGCCGTCCTCCGCCACCTCCACGGCCTGCCCTTCCGCCCCGGCGAAGTACACCTTCGCGCCCGTGACGAAGTGCGCTCCCGTCAGCGTCACCCGCGAGCCGCCCCCGAGCGGACCCGCCGCGGGCACCACCTTCGACACCACGGGCGCGTCCTGGATCGTGGCGCGCGTGCGGAACCCGGAGACGAAGGGCTTCGCGAGCACCCTGCCCGCCACGTCATGCAGCGCGGACGTCACGACGACGAAATACGGCGTGGACACCTTCAGGGGCTCGGTGGACAGGGGCGTGAGCGTCACCGACCGGCCGGACGCCGTCAGCGTCACGGGCACCCGGCGGCCCAGCGTGGGGTCCGCCTCGCGCAGCATCACCGTGTCCACGGTGACTTCGCCCTCCTCGGGCGGCGAGGAGAACTCCAGCGCGACCGGGGCGCTCACCGCCACGCCCTGGGTGCCGTCCAGCGGCGTCACGCCGGTGACGACGAAGCGGGGCAGCGTGTAGATGGCACCGCCCTCGTCCCCGAACTGCGCCACCGGCGTGCCGGACGTCAGCGTCAGTCCGCCCGCGCTCGGCAGGTTCGCCCGGACGAAGGGCGTGACGGTGCCGTTCGTGCCCAGCACGGAGGCGGTCAGCAGGCCCTTCACGGGCGTGGTGCCCTTCACCAGCGAGGCGGCGACCACCGCGAGGTTGCCCTCCACCACCACGTCCGACAGGCCGGTGGCCAGGAGGTCCTGGCGCGCCGAACGGTGCGGGACCAGCGCCTGGAGGAGCGGCTCCGCCGGGTTCGACACGTCCACCACCGCGAGCGTGGCGGCGGAGTCACGGCACGCCACGAAGGCCCGGCTCCCCTGGGTCACCACCCGCACGGCCTCGCCCGGCAGCGCCACGAAGCCGCGCTGCACCAGGGACGGACTGCGCAGGTCGAGCACGCGCAGGCCGCCCGTCCCCGCCGCCACCAGCAGCAGGTCTCCGCTCACGGCGACGTCGTACGCCGTGCCCACCACGGTGCGCGTGTTCAACCGCACCGGGGTCATGGGGTCGCCAATGTCCACCACGGCCACGCCCGCCGAGCCGTTGGCCACGAAGGCCAGGTGGCCCGCGGCGGCGGCGCCGTGAATGGCCTCCCCGGGCAGGTCCACCGTCCCCTTCCTCCCGGGCACGTTCGGGTTGGCCAGGTCGACAACGGTCAACTGCGGCGAGGACGCTGACTGGTTGCCGCCCGGCGCGTAGGCGCCCGTCGCGATGACGGCGGTGTTGCCGATGAAGGCCGCCGCGCGCGCGGGACCGTCCAACTCCACGGTGCCCAGGGACGTGGTGGTGCCCTGGTCCACACGCGTGAGCGCCGCCTGGTGGACGGGTTGTCCGCCGCGCTTGCCCACGAGCACCAGGTGGTCCGGTCCCCCGCGCAGCAGCGTCTGGGTGATGTTGCCCGGGAACGGGATGAACCGGCCCGCCGGCGCCATGCCCAGCTCCACGGTCTCCAGCGACGACACGCCCTTGTTGTCGGACGAGTCCCACGCGACGGCGTGGAACGTCGCCGTTTCACCCGCGAAGCCCGTGGGCGGCGTCCACGTGCCGCTGTACAGCGGACGGTTGGCCGGCCCTGTCTGCGGCGTCGTGTCGGAGGCGATGACGCCGCCGTCCAGCATGAAGTCGACGCGCGCCAGCGGGGGGGCGTTGTCCACGGCCGCCGCGGAGAGCGTCATCGGCACGCCTTCCGTCACCACGTCGAAGGCGGGCGGATCCACCAGCTCCACCTCGGGGGGCACGGTGTCGCGCACGGTGCCCACACGGACGGGAGCGGACGTCGTCTCCTGGCCCGCCGAGTCCACGGCCACCGCCGTGAGCGTCAGGAAGCGGTTGCCGCTGCCCACGTCCGGCTGGAACGTGGCGGAGAACACCGTGGGCTTGCCGGCGTAGCCCGCCGGGACGTTCGACGTGGCCACCTTGAGGCCGTCCACGAAGAAGTGCACCGCGCTGACGCGCGCTTCCTGGTCGCGCGCGTCGACGTCGATGCGCAGGGACGCGCCCTCGAAGATGGCGGTATCGGCGGCCGGCTGGACGATGGCCACCGTGGGCTTCGAGTCCGGCTCCACCACCGCGGAGACCGTCTGGCTCCACTTCTCCTGTCCCGCCACGTCCACGGCCCGGGCGCGGAACACCACCGTCTGGCCCAACTCCTCCGGCTGCGGCACGTAGACGATCTCGTAGGGCAGCTGGTTGCGCCGCCCGACCTCCATCTCGTTCCCGCCCGCGCGCGAGGCATGGAAGCCCACGCTGGCGATGGCGACGTCGTCCGACGCGGTCGCGCCCAGCGGTGTCGGCCGGCCCACCACCAACCGGCCCGCCGGTACCATCGCGACCTCCGGCAGGGCATCCACCTTCACCTTCACCGTCCGCGTCTTGCTGACGAAGAGGCCGGACGTGTCGGTGGCGATGGCTTCGAGCTTGAGGTCCGTTCCCGCCAGATTCGCGGGCACCCGGTAGGTGAAGGCGTAGGGCGCGGCGGGCATGGTCGCGTACAGCGCGTTGTTGAGCTTGAAGTCCACGCGCACCACGGCCACGTTGTCGTCCGCGGTGGTCTCCACGCGCAGCAGCTGCCCGGCGGTGATCTCCGAGTTGTCCGCCGGCGTGAGGAAGCTCAGCGTCGGCGGCGTCGTGTCCGCCACCACCTGCACCGTCACCACCGGCGCCAGCGCCTGCTTCTGGGCGGTGTCGCGGGCGCTGGCGCTCAGGGTGAGCGTCCGTCCCGCGGAGCCGGGCGGCAGCGGCACCCGGAAGCGGTGGGGCGCGCTGGTGCTGACGAAGCGCAGCGTCCCGCCCAGGCCTCCTTCCACGGTGGCCTCCACGGACTGCACGCCCACGTCGTCCTGCGCGGCCACCAGGAAGGCGAAGTCCCGCCCCTCCGTGACCTCGGTGGCGTTCTGCGGCTCGGCGATGGCCACCGTGGGCGGCGCGTCCTGCTTCACCGACACCACGACCACCTGGCTTCGCACCTCGTGGTCGAAGGAGTCCCGGGCCACCGCCTGCAGCTTCATCGTCGTGGCGCCCGCGGGCACGGGGACGTTGAACACGTAGGGCGGCGCGCGCAGCACCAGTCCGTAGGCCGCGTCGTTGACGGACAGCCACACGCTCGTGACGGCCACGTCGTCCTCGGCGGACACCGTCACCGTGACCGGCGTTCCCTCGACCACGGACGCGCCGTCACTCGGGGACAGCAGCGACACCGCGGGCTGCTGATCCCTCACGATGTCCACCAACTGCAGCGCGTCCTCGCTCATGTTGCCAGCGGAGTCCCGCACGCGCACCACGATGAAGTACGGCGCGGAGTCCCCGGCGCCCAGCTCGCTCAGGCGCGGCGCGGTGAACTCCGTGCGCACCACGGGACTGGAGAGGCCGTAGCCCTCCTGGACGACGGCGCTCTCCGGGGTGAAGCCACCCGCGCGGCGCACCGTCTGAAGGGCACCCAGGTGCGGGCCCACGAGGATCTCCACCTCCTGGACGAAGACGTTGTCCAGGCCCATCGCCTCGATGACGACGGGGCTGCCCTCCACCAGGTCCTGCCCGAGCGACGGGCGCAGGACGATGGCCTCGGGTGGCGTGGTGTCCGCCACCACGACCACGCCGTGCTCGACACCGGTGGTGTGGTTCTCCAGGTCCCGCGCCACCGCGCGGACAACCAGCCGCGTCGGGTTCAGCGGATCCCGCTTCACGAAGCCCGGCGGCAGCCAGACGCGGCCCTGGAACTCCTTGAGCCGGGACACGTCGTTGAAGGGCGCGGCCAGGGTCGCCGCCGCGTCCCGCAGCGTGGGGTCGTACGCCAGGGGCACGCTGTCGGGGGAGCCATCCGCCGGATCCGCCTGGATGCTGCGCGCCTGCGCGCGCGACACCGTCAGCGCGGACTTGCCGTTGATGAAGAACTCCACGCTGCCCACGCCCGTGTCGTCACCCGCCACCGCGGAGAGCACCAGCGACACGCTGCCCTCGGTGAGCGTCATGCCGGGCGTCGGCGTCGCGATGGCGATGGCCGGCGCACGAGGCGCCTGCGCCTCCACCAGGACCCGCGCCTGCTGCTGGAAGCCCTTCGAATCCGTGACGAGCACCCGCAGCAGTCCGGGCGCGCCGCCCGCCTTGCGCCGCGGCGTGAAGGACACGGTGTGGGACGCGCTCTTGGTGCCCGCGGCGGGAACGTTCGTCAGGACTTCCACGTCGTCGTACCAGGCCTGCACCTTCGCCAGGCCCACGTCGTCCGCGGCCACGACCCTCACCTTGTGCGGCACATCCTCCAGCACGCGCACGTAGCCGCTGCGCAGCTCCGTCTCGGAGATGCGATTGCCCCCTTCGGGCGCGCCGTTGGGCAACGTGAACTCCATCTGGGACAGGGCCACCGTCGGCGGCGCGTCCGGGCGGATCTCCAGGTAGACCGTCTGCGACACGGAGGCATTGCCGGAGCGGTCCTCCGCCAGCGCCACCAGTTGGAGCGGGGCTCCGGTGGTGGGCGTCGGGATGCTCAGGGGGAAGTACACGGTCCCCAGGCGCACGCCCTCGCGCACGCCACGGCTGACGCCGTCCACCAGCAACTCCACGCGGCGCACGTCCACGTTGTCGGCGGCTTCAATCTGGACGGAGAACGCCTCCTTCTCCACGCGGGACGTCCCGCTGACCGGCTGCACGATGCGCACCGACGGCCCCACGGTGTCCGGCGCGGCCTGGAACGCGCGGCCCTGGACCGTCAGCGCTCCCGCCAGGTCCTTCACCGCCACGGTGAGCTGCACCGGATCCGGGCTCCAGCCCTCCGGCAGCCGGTACTTCGTCTGCGCGGAGAAGACCCTGCCGGGCGTCACCGCCATGCTCCAGGGCTGCACGGTCAGCCGCTCACCGGAGACCACGGCACGGACCTGGGCGGAAGCGCCCTCGTAGCGCACGCCCACCTCCGTGACGGCCGGCATCGCGCCCCCGGACTGGATGGGCCGCAGCGACACCTGGACCTCCTCCATGTCCAGCGCCGCGGGGAACATCAGATCGACGCAGAAGGGACCGTCCTGCACGCCCCCGCAACGCGACGCGGAGGTCAGGTCCACCTGCCGGCGTCCGCCCGGGTTCGCGGCCAGGAAGGACTGGAGCAGGGCATCGTTCTCCATGCCCGGCGTCACGGTGAAGCGGTAGCGCACCTCGGCACGCAAGCCGTCCACCGCCGAGGGCCCCACGGACAGCACCAGCCGGCGCGGCGCCGCGCCAAGCAGGCCGGTCGCGGGCGGCTCCACGTCCAATCCCGTCGCGCCAGCCTGGAGCGCGAAGCGCTGGGCCGAGCCGAACTCCAGCGCCACGGCGGCCCCCCGCGCGGTTCCGCTCGCGTTGGGCGTGGGCAGCACGAAGTGGCCATTGCCCAGGAAGCCCGCGAGGGCGCGCGTCGAGCCCACCAGCCACCCGGCCGCGAGGCCCGTGTCCTCCTCCACCTCCACCTGGACGGTCTGCGCCGCTTCCTCCAGGAGCGCGGCGTTCGCGGCCGGCTGCGACCAGCGCACCACCGGGGCCACGTCCGCCACCAGCTCGCACGAGAGCGAGGCATGGGTGGTCCGTCCCGCGGCGTCCGTCACCTGGGCCGTGAAGGTATAGGTCCGGGGGCCGAAGGAACCCAGCGCGGGGAGCGTCAGCGGCCACGTGCGCGTCAGGGACGCCACGGGCTCGAAGGGCGCGACGGTCAGGGCCGTGCCATCCGCCTTGACGGTGAGCGACGCCAGCTTGCCGTCGTCGCGAGCCTGGGCCTTCAGCGTGACAGAGGAACCCGCCACGCACGTCTTGTCGGAGGGCGCTCCCTCCAGCGACAGGGCCAGGACGGGAGCCTCCGTGTCCTGCGCCTCCACGATGTGGAAGGCCAGGGGCGCGGTGGCCGTGGTGTTCCCGGCGGGATCCACCGCCCGGGTCACCAGGGTGTAATCGGTCCCCGCGGCGAGGTTCTTCAGGCTGAGCGTGCCCTCGAAGCTGGCCAGGTACCGCCGGCTGACGAGGATCTCCCCGGGCGCGAGCGGGTTGGGCGTGCGCGTCTCCTCATAGCGCCCGTCCTTGGACGCGAGCACGCTGTCACCGCCGACACCCGAAACCACGAGGCCGTTGCGGCGCACCTCCACGTCCACCCGCGCGACGCGCACGTCGTCGCCCGCCTCCACGCGCAGGCCCAGGGCCCCATCGCGCTTCACGGTGAGGGTGTTGCCCTGCGGCGACAGCGGGGCCACGAGCACCGCGGAGGGAGCCTCGGTGTCCGCGCGCACGTCCAGGTGCACCTCGGCCTTGCCCGTCTGGCCCCCCGTGTCGCTCGCCTCGATGCCCACGGATGGCTGCGCGCCCTTGCTGATGATGGGCGCCTGGACCACGAGGGTCTGCTGTCCGGAGAGGACGAGCGGCGGCCCCGACAACGGCAGCGGGCCCTGACGCACGCCGCCCGACAGGCCCACGAATGCGACGACGCCGTCATCGTCGCCCACGGTGGCCATCAGCCGGACGTCCTCGCCCTCCTTGTAGGGCGTGCCTGCGGCGGGGGCGACGAGGGTGACCACGGGCGCCTGGTCCTTCACCACCGCGACCGGGAGCTCGCGCACGGTGGTGAGGTTGGAGGAGTCCTTGGCCTCGGCCCTCAGGGTGAGCGTCTGGCCTTCCAGGTTGGCCGCCACCGGCACCGTCCAGCGGTACACCTGGTAGAGCCCCTCCGTGGTGCCCGTGGTGCGCGTGACGCAGTTGCCCTGCGCGCACAACTCCACCTGCGTCACCTCCACGTCGTCCAGGGCGGCGACGACCACGTCGAGCGTCCGGCCCGCGAACACCGGCGCACCCGGCGCGGGCGAGCGGAAGGTGAGCATGGGCGGCTGGCTGTCCCCGACGATGTCCAGCTCCCTGGAGGCCTCCGTGACGTGCGTGCCGTCCGAAGCCCGCGCCACCAGCGTCGCCTTGCGCGCGGGCCCCGTCGCCGTGAAGGCGAAGTGGTACGGGGGCACCATGGCCTCGCCCAGGCTCTGACCGTCGAGCAGCAGCTTCACGGACGTCACCGCCACGTCGTCGCTGGCCACCACGGACACATCCACCGTCGTCCCGACCGTGGCCTTCGTGGGCGTGAGCGGCGGGAACGACACCAGCGGTGCACCGTCCGCCGTCACCTCGACCTGCACCTGGGGCGCAGCTCCCAGGTTGCCGGACGAGTCCCAGGCCCGCGCGGTCAGCACGTGGTGGCTGCCCGCCGCGCCCAGCGCGCTCTTCGGCACCACGGCGTGGGTGACGAACGAGCCCCGCACGCCGCCGTTCTCCCCCGGAGACTCGTCCAGGAGGATGCGGTTGCCATCCAGGAGGAGCTCCGCCTTGACCACGTCCACGTCGTCCAGGCCCGCCACGGAAACGAGCAGGTCCTGCTGCTCCGTCACCTTCGCGGGGGCCTTGGGCACGACGAAGGACACCGAGGGCGGCACGGCGTCCGGAACGACGAACACCTCGCTCTCCTTCAGCGTGGTGAGCCCCGCGACATCGCGAGCCTCGGCGGCGATCTTCAGGACCGTGGACTGCGCCACGCCCGGCAGCGTGTACGCCAGGGCATAGGGCGCCTTCGTCGACAGGCCCACCGCCACGCCGCCCACGAACCAACGCACCTCCACCTTGTCCGGCTGCTCGTCCTCGACCTGGGCGGTCAGCGTCACGGTGCTGCCACCGACCTGGGTGGACTGGAAGGCGGGCGAAAGGATGACGAGGTTCTTGGGAGGCGCGTCCGCGACGACGGTGGCGGTGAACGCGTAGCGCGAGGGCTGGCCGGCGCTGTCGATGGCCACGACCTCCACCTGCCGCGAACGGCCCAGGTCACCCGCCACCGGCGTCCAGGACAGGTCGAAGAAGTCACTGCCCGAGGAGGTGCCACCGCCCCCTGCCTTGGTCAGCCGCGTCGACGCGACGGTCGTCCCGGCCACGCGCAGGGACACCTGGGTGCCGAAGGCCATGCCGTCGTCGCCCACCGTGCCGGAGACGTGGAAGGGCACGCCCACCACCGCGTTGGCGGTGGTGCCACGAGGCTGCGTCACGGTGAGCAGCGGCGGCGCGTCCGCGACCACGCGAACGAGCAGCGTCTCCGAGCGCACCAGCGCGCCCGCGCGGTCCAGGGCCTCCACGCGCAGCGCCACGCTGGAGCCGGCGGTCCCCTGGCGCGGCGTGAAGGTCATCTCCCACAGGGGCACCGGGATGGGTGCGTGGGTCTCGGGGTGCTCCCGCACCTCCACGCGCGGCAGGTCCACTGCACCCGCGAAGGCGTCATCCAGGTAGAAGCGCGCCACCTGGAAGTCCTCGGTGGACAGGGTGCCTGACGGCCAGGCGCCACTGGTGACGCGCAGCACCTGGGGCAGGCCCTGCACCAGCATGGCACCGGGCGCGGGCAATTCGATGACGACGGGCTGCTTGCTGGGCGCGGGGGTCCCCGCCACCGTCACGCTCTGCGTCGGGCCCACCACCCGTTGCCCCCCGGTGTCCGTCACGGCCGCGGCCAGGGTGAGCGTGGCGCCACCATAAGGAGGCGCCTGGATGCGCAGGGTGTAGGGCGCCTCCGTGTCCTTGCCGGCGGGTACGCCGTTGACCAGGAACTCGACGGATGCCACCCCGATGTCGTCGGTGGCCACGGCCGTGAGGTCGAACGCGGTGCCGGCCACCACCGTGGACGGGACGGAGAGTCGAACCGTGGGAGCGCCGTCTTTCACCTCGACATCGGCGAAGGCCTGGAACGACTCGTGGGTCGCGAGGATGCGCGCCACGCCGGGGCGAACGCCGGTCACGCGTCCGTCGCGGTCCACCGTCGCGATGTCCGGCTTCGCGGACGACCACTGAGTCCCCAGCGCTCCCGCGGACAGGTCCACGTGCCGCACGGGCGTTCCGGTGAGGGTGCCCTCCAGGCGCAGCGCCGTCGTGCCCCCCACCCGCGCGACCTGCGGGCTGGCGGGCAGCACGGCCACGCTGGCCAGGTCCGCGCCCGAGTCCACCATCACCGTGGCGGTGGCGGTCAGCCCACCAAAGGTGGCGGTGAGCTGGGCGGTGCCGTCCGAGCGAGCCTGGACGCGGCCTTCGGAGGACACCACGAACACGGAGGGATTGGACGACGCGTAGGTGACGCCCTGGAGCGCGCCGCTGAGGTCCACGTCGCCCGCGAGCGAGAAGTGCCCCGTCACCCGCACGGGCACGGTGGAGCCGTAGCCACCAGACAAAAGCAGCGGCGAGGGGGTCACGGACAGCGCGACGAGCGGATCAAACGCCCGGCCGCTGGTGAACTCCACGGCGGAGCCATTCACCACCCGGCCATACGGATCATGCACGGCGATGTCCGCCACGACGACGCCATCCGCGGGGACCTGGACGTCACCCAACAGGGGGACGACGAACTGGATCTGGCTGGAGCCCTGGGTCTGGGGACGGCCCACCTGACGGCGCACGCTGGCGAACGCCACGGCCTCCGCGTCACTGAGGCTGCCGTGAACGCTGCGCAGCGCCTCCACGGAAGCGCCCACGAGCGTCAGCTCCGCATGGGACACGGGTCCCTGCGCGGTCACCACCACCACCAGATGGGACAGGTCCGCGCTGGCGTTCACCCGCACCGAGCCGGCCGGAAGGACCGGCGGGGCGCTGGAGAGGTCGAAATGCGCGTGCTGGGGTTCTCCCGTCCCACCGCTGGCCGGGGCGGCGTCGATGTCCACCACGGCATCCGGGGGGAGCGCGCGCCGCAGCGGCACCCGGACGTGGAAGGGCACGGCGCCGGCCAGGTCCTGCTCCACCACGACGTCATGGACGTCCACCAGGGTGCCCTGGGTGGCGGACGTCGCCTTCACCGCCACGCGCAGCTGGGTGACGACGCCGGTGGTCGTGAACCCCAGGTCCAGGGCGCTCGTTCCGGGCCGCAGCGGCATCAGCGGGAACACAGCGGCCACGCGCGTCTGTGCCTGGGCGTTTCCCGCGACGATGAGCCCGGTCACCAGCGCCAGCAGCGTCAGGCACCGCTTCATGTTTTCAAGGAGCACCGCTCCCCCTCATTCCAACGAAGACCGCTCGACCCGGACCGTCTGCCCGAAGGCAAGGCCCCGCCACCCACCACGCCCCATCAAGGCTTCACGTCCGGAGTCCCCGCCGGGGATCCGGTCCCGTCCGACAACTGGACGGACGACGCGGCCCGAAGCCGCGTCAGGAGCTGCTCGAACACGCGCCGCTGGGCCCCCGGCGCCATCTGCCCGGCCACCGCTTCGCGAACCTCCTCGAAGGGAGGCACGCGCGCGGGACGGCGCTCCTGCAGCACCAGCACGCCCACGCCCGTCGCGTCCTGCACCACCGCGGAGACGGCACCCGGGCGGTTCAGCGCCAACGCGGCCTTCTCGAGCTCCGCGTTCCCGAACTCGCCCCGCGCCAGCAGCCCCCACTCCCCGCCTCGCGCACGCTCCGGGCCATCCCCCGAGGCCGCGACCTTCGCCACCGGCTCGCCCGCGAGCAGCCGCTTTCGCAGGGACTCGGCGCGCTGGCGTGCCTGCTCCCAGACCGGGCGACCGCTGCCCGAAGGGACCATCACCCACGCCCGGGCCAGGCGGAGCCGCTCCGGCTGCGCGAAGCGTTCGAGGTGGCCCTCATAGAAGGCGCGCGCCTCCGCCTCCGTGGGGGCGGCAGTGGCCTTCTCTTCCTGGGCGAGGAGGGCCTGGATGCTCAGCCGCTCTTCCAGCTCCCGCACCTGGCGGCGGATCTCCTCGTCCTGGGGAATGCCCCGGCGAGTGGCCTCCTGGAACAGCAATCGCTTATCAACCAGGGAACGAATGAATTCCTGACGTCCCGGACCGGTCTCGAAACGTTCGCGAAGGTTGGGAGGGAGCCGCTGGCTCTCGCGCAGAACCTCGTCCTGGGTCACCACGCCGCCATCGAAGCGCGCCACGACGGGAGCCGTGCCAGCCGTGGAGGCGGGCTCGTGGGTGCCTGCCCGGCCGCACGCCAGGGACAGGAGCAGCGAGGAAATTGACAGCCAAACTCCAGAGCCCCGCTGATGTCCCATGCCGTCCAATGTCCGCTTCCCCGAGGCGGCTGGAAATACTCCAGTTCGACCATTGATCACAAGCAGCTGTAGGATAACGGACAGGGTGACATTCAATGGCGCGGGCACCGCGTCCGGGGGCAGCTGGACCGTGGAGATTTCGATGGGTCGGAAGTTCAGGTGGATGGGACTGGCAGTGTTGGGGCTGTCCCTGGGAGTGAGTGCCTGCGGCAAGGAGAAGTCAGCCTCGACCCCGGCAGTGACGGATTCTGTCGTAGCCCGCGTGGGGGAGACGAAAATCACCCAGGCGGAGCTGGAGGCGAAGCTGGCGGAACAGCCTGCCTTTGTCAGGGCGCGCTACGGAACTCCGGAGAAGAAGAAGGAATTTCTAGACAATCTTGTTCGCTTTGAACTGCTGGTCCAGGAGGCGAAGCGCCGCGGGCTGGAGTCGGACCCCGAGGTCCGGGCGATGCTTGAGAAGGTGATGGTGCAGCAGCTGGTGAAATCCCAGACGGAGTCCGCGGAGGCGGTGGTGGGCGACGCGGACGCGAAAGCCTTCTACGACGCCAACCTCGCGGAGTTCGTGAAGCCGGAGCGCGTCCGAATCAGCCAGCTCGTGTTGAAGGCGCCCCGGGGCACGCCGGAGCGGCAGAAGGCGCTGACGCAGGCGGTGAAGCTGGCGACGGAGGTGCGGAAGGAAAGCAATGTGCCGCGCGCGTTCGACACGGCGGTGCGTGCGCACTCCCAGGACACGGCGACCCAGGCACAGGGTGGAGACCTGGGCTTCCACACGCGAGAGGAATTGACGGCCCTGGGGGGCGAGGCGCTGGCGGAGTCCGCGTGGAACATGAAGGCGGTGGGCCAGCTGTCAGCCCCCGTCGAAACCGATGCGGGCGTCCATCTCCTGATGTTGCAGGCACGTCAGGTGGGGCATGAGCAGACGTTCGAACAGGCAAAGCCTCGCATCATGCAACGTCTGGGAGCGGAGCGCCGGTCGAAGGCGCTGGAGGCCCTGGTCGAGAAGCTGCGGACCCAGACGAAGGTGGACGTGAACGAGGACGTCCTCGCGAAGGTGAACCCGGAGGCAGGCGTGAAGCCCGCGCCCCGCCCGGGGCAGGCCGAGGCGGCGCCGCGATAGACAGCCCATCCAGGGACGCCGCTGGCGATTGTCTTTGTTCACCCAGCTTGAGCCGAGCGGCGTCTCCCATTGGACGAGTCCTATCCGCATCGCACCACGGAGGATGTGACACCTTTCGCGTCCAGCACCTGCTTCAACCACTCCATTTCCGCACGGGTCCCTTCCCTCACGGTGCCGGGGATCCGGGCCTTCAGTGCGCCCGCATCCGCAAGGGTGAGTCCCAACTCCGCCCGCAGACACTTCAAGGCCAGCACCGCGTGAGCGCCTGATGCCTGGACGTTCAGGCCCCACGCTCCCTCATCCCGGAGCAGGGCCTGACGGAATGACTCCGGCGGTATCCCGATGCCATCCATCTCCAGTTGACCGCCGCAGTGCCCGCACCGGTAGGCAGCCCAGTACCGGAGGCCGTCCATCGCGGACTGTCCGCCGTACAGGTCCACCTCGCGGCCGCAATCCCCACAGACGGTCTGTTCCACCCGCGTCGCCGGCATCAGTCCTCCGGAGCACTCACGGGTTCGACGTACGGCAGCGGAATCCCATGGGCCTTCAAGACGGACTCGTACGCCGTCAGGTAGTCCCGGAGGAGTCCTTCGGCTTCCTCCAGGAGGCCGCTCGCATGATCCTCGTCGGCATCAGCTCCGGACGGGGGCGGCACCAGCGCCTGCGCGTCCTTCACCAGGCCATGGAGGATCCGCAGCGAGTCCCCTTGGATGACCACGCCCGGAAAACTCCGGCCCGGCATCTGGACCACGGCCGCGTTCGACTGTCTCGACAGCACCTCGGCCCGGTCCTCTTCCATGGCGCGAGCCTCCGCCTCCGTATCGACCCGGAAGGGTCGTCGGAGGCTCAGCTTGCCTGACAGGCAGGCTTGGCGCTCAGGCCCGCGCGGCGTCGTCGTACGACACGCGCAGGCCGTCGTACGTCACCGTGATGAACGGGCGCCCCATCCAGCCACAGTGCGTGCAGACGGCGTTCGGACCGGTCGCGGTGACCCGCACCGGCAGGTCCGACTCGCACACGGGGCAGCCCTCGGGGAGGGTGTACTCACGGGTCTGGGAGTGGACTTCGGTCATGTCTTCAGGGGTAACGCAGCCTCCGGACGCCGCAAGGCGCCCCCCGGTTCCGCCTTCCCTGAAACATGCGACGCAGGCCTGTTCGTCTGTCTTTCCGCCACACCGGGCGCCCGCTCCCCTGCCTACTCCCGAACGCCTGATTTTCGGATGATCGTTGAACGATGAACGGTTGGGCCCCCGTCCCGAATGTCTCGGGCCGGAGGATTCATGGACCGGACGAAGTCTCTTTCGCTCGCCGCCCTGGCTGCCCTTTTCGTGGGGGGCTTCGCCTCGGGTGACGCGCTCGCCCTGCCGCGTGATCCCTACCTTCAGAAGGTGGGCCCCGACACCGCCACCGTGGCGTTCCGGCTGTCGTCGAACTGCTCCAGCGCCCAGGTGCGCTACGGCGTGGGCAACACCAGCCAGACGGTGAAGTCCTCGGCCACCGCGAAGATCCACGCCGTGGTCCTCACCGGCCTGGCCCCCGCCACCTCCTATACGTACTCCGTGGACGGCTGCGGGGAGACGACCCCGGCGAAGGCGTTCACCACCGCCCCCGTGCCCGGCACGCGGCGCGTGCACTTCGCCGCCGTGGGCGACTTCGGCACCGGTGGCAGCGATCAGAAGAAGGTCGCCGCCTCCATGCTCACCAACAAGCCGGAGCTCTTCGTCGCCCTGGGTGACAACGCCTACGCGTCCGGCACCGAGACCGAGTTCCAGACCAACCTCTTCACCCCCATGGCCGCCCTGCTCGCGCAGGTGCCCATGTTCGCCACGCCCGGCAATCACGAGTACGTGACCAACGAGGCCCAGCCCTATCTGGACAACCTCTACCTGCCCACCAACAACGCGGAGGGCTCGGAGCGCTACTACTCGTTCGACTGGGGACACGTGCACTTCGTGTCCATCGACTCGAACTGCGCCGTGGGCCTGGCGTCCGCGAGCAAGTGCACGCTCGCCGCTCAGAAGGCGTTCGTGGAGAAGGACCTGGCCGCCACCACGCAGCCGTGGAAGGTCGTCTTCTTCCACCACCCGTCCTGGTCCAGCGGCGAGCACGGCTCGCAGCTCACCATGCGCCGCCAGTTCGGCCCCCTGTTCGAGAAGTACGGCGTGGACCTGGTCCTCACCGGCCATGACCACGACTACGAGCGCAGCAAGCCCATGCTCGGTGACGCCGAGGCCGGCAAGAACGAGACGGGCATCCCCTACCTCGTCGTCGGCGGCGGCGGCGCCACCCTGCGCACGTTCGCCACGTCGCGCCCCTCCTGGAGCGTCATCCGCGACGACGCGGCCCATGGCTTCCTCGACGTGGACGTCGTCGAGGGCAACCTCACCGCGAAGCTCGTGAAGACGGACGGCGGCACGCTGGACTCGTTCACCCTCTCCAAGACGCTGCCCTCGCAGCCCGAGCAGCCCCAGGGCACGCTGAACGTCGCCGTCAACACCGCCAGCGGCGCCGCGCCCCACACGGCCTCGTTCACCGCGACGGCCTCCCAGTCCGGCGCCACCGTCACCTGGGACTTCGGCGACGGCGCCACCGCCGAAGGCCCCCAGGTCCAGCACGTCTTCGCCCAGGCCGGCACCTACACCGTGACGGCCAAGGCCACCGTCCAGGGCGCCGCCCCGCTGACGGCCACCACCGTGGTCACCGTTACGTCCAACGGGACCACCGACCCTGGCACCGACCCCGGCACGGGTGAGGACC
>NZ_RAWQ01000188.1:0-22257 GCF_003668965.1 Corallococcus sp. AB030 | reverse complement strand
ATGGGGGACGACGCGGCCATGGCCCATGCCCTGGGGCGGGTGGTGTCGGACGCGAAGTGGCGGGACGGGCTGCGCCAGCGGGCCCTGGACCGGGCGGACGAGTTGTCCGCTGAACGGGCGCTCAAGGCCTGGGAGTCGCTGCTGGCGGAGGTCTGACGCGGGGGGCAGGAAAACCTTGCTCCCCTGGTTCTGCTTCCCAGAGGATTCGCCCCATCATGACGACGACGAACGAGACGCAGGGCCTCAACTTCCTCCAGGAAGTCGTTGAGGAGGACCGGCGGACGGGAAAGCACGGCGGACGCGTGCACACCCGCTTCCCGCCCGAGCCCAACGGCTACCTCCACATCGGCCACGCCAAAGCCATCGTGCTGAACTTCGGGCTGGCGCAGCAGTATGGCGGCAAGTGCAACCTGCGCCTCGACGACACCAACCCGCTCACCGAGGACACGGACTACGTGGAGTCCATCCAGCGCGACGTGCGCTGGCTCGGGTTCGACTGGGACGACCGGCGCTTCTTCGCGTCCGACTACTTCGACCGGCTCTACGCCTTCGCGGAGCAGCTGATTTCGCAGGGCCAGGCCTACGTGTGCAGCCTGTCGCCGGAGGAGATCTCCCAGTACCGCGGCAACTTCACCACGCCGGGCAAGGACAGCCCGTACCGCACGCGCACGGTGGAGGAGAACCTGGACCTGTTCCGCCGGATGAAGGCGGGCGAGTTCCCGGACGGCAAGCACACGCTGCGCGCCAAGATCGACATGACGTCGTCGAACCCCGTGCTGCGCGACCCGCCCATCTACCGCATCCGGCACGCGCACCACCACCGCACGGGCGACACATGGTGCATCTACCCGCTCTATGACTTCGCGCACTGTCTGTCGGACGCCATCGAGGGCATCACGCACTCCGTCTGTACGCTGGAGTTCGAGAACCGGCGCGTGCTGTACGACTGGATCGTCGACGCGCTGATCAAAGGCGACCGGCCCAACCAGTACGAGTTCGCGCGGCTGAACCTCACCTACGCGGTGATGAGCAAGCGCAAGCTGCTCCAGATGGTGCAGGAGAAGCGCGTCTCCGGCTGGGATGATCCGCGCATGCTGACCATCAGCGGCCTGCGTCGCCGGGGCTACACGCCCGCGTCGCTGCGCGACTTCGCGAAGCGCATCGGCGTGAGCAAGTCCGACAGCCTCATCGACATGGGCGTGCTGGAGCTGTCCATCCGGGACGACCTCAACGAGACGGCGCCGCGCGCCATGGCCGTCCTGCGGCCGCTCAAGGTGGTGCTGGAGAACTACCCGGAGGGCCAGACGGAGGAGCTGGAGACGGCGAACCACCCGAAGCGCGAGGACATGGGCACGCGCAAGGTGCCGTTCATGCGCGAGCTCTACATCGAGGCGGACGACTTCCAGGAGGTGCCGGAGAAGGGCTTCTTCCGCCTGGCGCCGGGCAAGGAGGTGCGCCTGCGCTCCGCGTACTTCATCAAGTGCGAGAAGGTCATCAAGGACGCGGCGGGCAACATCACGGAGCTGCGCTGCACGTATGACCCGGCCACGCGCGGTGGCGACTCGCCGGATGGCCGCAAGGTGAAGGGCACGCTGCACTGGGTGCCGGGCAACGCGCCCGTGGCGCAGGTGCGGCTGTTCGACCGGCTCTTCTCGGTGGAGGCGCCGGACAAGGACGAGACCAAGGACTTCAAGGAGTTCCTCAACCCGAACAGCCTGGAGACCCTCACCGGCGCGCGCGTGGAGCCGATGCTCGCGGACGCGAAGCCGGGCGACCGCTTCCAGTTCGAGCGCCTGGGCTACTTCTGCGCGGACGCGGTGGACTCCAAGCCGGGCGCACCCGTCTTCAACCGCACGGTGACGCTCAAGGACTCGTGGGTGAAGGAGCAGAAGAAGTAGGGCGCTCTGTCCCACGCCGCTGAATCATCACGGAGCCCCGGGTGGAAGCACCCGGGGCTTCGTCGTTTCTCACGGAGGCGTCTCGCGGGTCATCTCCACCATGGTGGGACGCCAGCCCAGCCGCGCGAACAGGCGTTGCGCGGCTTCGTTCTTCGCGGCGGTGTGGAGCACCACGCGCGGCGCGCCCATCTCCGTGAGCCGCTGCACCATGGCCTCCGCGAGCAGCCGGCCGGTGCCGGTGCCGCGCGCCTTCGCCTCCACCCAGATGTCGTGCAGGGCGCCGCACTTGTCGAGGAGCATGTTCCAGTCCACGCCCTCCAGCCGGCCGTAGCAGTAGCCCACCACTTCGCCGTCCAGCTCGGCCACGAGCACCACGGCCTCCTGCGGACGGCGCGCCTCCTTGCCCAGCCACCAGCGGTAGCCGGACTCCACGTCGTCCGGGACCATGAAGCGCTGCGGGTCGAAGCCGTGGTGCTGGCGCGCGAGCGCCGCGCCCATGCGGCCCAGCGCGGGTGCGTCCAGGTCCTTCGCGGGGCGGATGGTGACGGGCATGCGTTCTCCAGGAAGCGGGTGTCCGCTCCAGGTTGCGCATCGAGGGCCGCGTCTGTCGAAGCCTTCTGGCGAAAAGTGCTCAGCCGCCCACGCGGAAGGGGGCCCGGCGTCGCCTAACGGGCCTTCGCGCGCATCTGGGGGACGGCGCGCTTGCCCTCGCGCAGGGTGGAGCGGGCCATCTCCACCAGGCCCCAGCCGGCCACGAGGGCGAACACCGCGCCTCCCAGTGCCAACAGGTAGTTCACGAGGCCCGTGTCTCCGCACTGGAGGCACGCCACGGACGGGTCCTCCGGCTCGTAGTGCAGCGTCACCGGGGCGCCGGCCGCGTAGTGGTGCGACACCGCCTGCGCGTCCGCGAGCCCGCCCGCGCCGTGGCCGTCGAAGGCCACCGTGTCGGAGGTGTACGGGACGCCGTTCACCTCATAGCGGTAGCTCACGTCCGGGCGGAAGCTCACCGCGCGCTTGCTGCGCAGCGTCTCCACGCGGGATCTCACCACGGTGCCCTGCACGGTGGGCCAGTCCTTGCTCACCTTCGAGCGGTACACCATCCGGCCGCCCGCGAACGCCAGCGCCACGCCGATGCCCAGCAGGGCCAGCCCCATCAGCCACTTCATCATCGTACGAGTCCTTGCTTGCCTCCCGCCGCGCTGCCCGGGCGAGGAAGGCGAATCCGCCTCGGAAGTGCAGTCCCCGGGCCAGGGCCGCTACCCCTGAGGGAGGGAGCCGCGAGGCGGGGCAGATTTCCCCACGGGGGCAATTCGCCCCGGTAGACTCACGGGACTCCATGTCCGCACTCGCCCAAGAGCTTGAAGTGGCCCGGCGCATCGCCCGCCAGGCTGGTGACATCCTCCTGCAGGTCTACGCCACGGACTTCTCCGTCACGGACAAGGCCGGAGGCGCCGGGCCCGTCACGGTGGCGGACGAGCGCGCCAATGCCTTCATCGTGGGCGAGCTGCGCAAGGCCTTCCCGGCGGACGGCGTGGTGGCGGAGGAGAAGGAGGATGTCTCCGACGCCAAGCGCTTCAGCCGCTGCTGGTTCGTGGATCCGCTCGACGGCACGCAGGAGTTCGTGAACCGCAACGGCGAGTTCGCCATCCACATCGGCCTCGCCGTGGAGGGCCGGGCGGCGCTGGGCGTCGTCTACCGCGCGGTGGGGGACGTCCTGTACTCCGGCGTGGTGGGCGAGCAGGGCTACGTGGAGGACCCGCAGGGCCGCCGCGCGCTGCGCGTGTCGGACGTGGCGGACCCGGCGCAGCTGCGGCTCGTGGTGTCGCGCTCGCACCGCTCGAAGACGACGGACGCGGTGGTGCAGCGGCTGGGCATCACGAAGGAGCGGGAGTCCGGCTCGGTGGGGCTCAAGTGCGGTCTCCTGGCGGAGGCCCACTGCGACCTCTACGTGCACGTGAGCGACAAGAGCTACCGCTGGGACAACTGCGCGCCGGAGGCCGTCATCCGCTCCGCGGGCGGCGTGCTCACGGACCTGGCGGGCGACGCGTACCTGTACGACGGCTCCGAGCTCCAGAACCGCCGGGGCCTGCTCGCGTGCAACGCCGCCGCCTTCGACAAGGTGCTGCCCGTGGCTGCACAGGTGGCCCGCGAGGCCGGCCTGCTGAAGTAGTCAGCGCGTCTGGACCGCGCGGCACAGCTCGCCGTACAGCCGCGCGAGGTCCGGGAGTTGGTAGCTGGCGTTGAGCCCGCTGGGATTGGGCAGCACCCACAGCCGCGTGTCGCCCAGCGTCTCCTTCTGCGGTCCGAACTTCGCCTTTGGCCGCGAGAAGGCGGTGCGGTACGCGCCCAGCCCCAGCACCGCGAGGTACTTCGGACGGTAGCGTTTCACCTTGCGCGCCAGCGACTTCGCGCCCTCCGCGTAGTCCTCCGCGCCCAGCTGGTCCGCGCTCGCCGTGGCCCGGTCCACCACGTTGGTGATGCCCAGGCCCAGCACCAGCAGCTCCGCCTGTTCCGCCGGCTTCAGGAGGCGCGGGGTGAAGCCCGCCGCGTGCAGTGACGGCCAGAAGCGGTTGCCCGGCCGCGCGAAGTGCACACCCACCACCGCGGAGTAGAGGCTGGGGTTGATGCCGCAGAAGAGCACCCGCAGGTCCGGTGCCAGCAGGTCCGGCATGGAGCGGCCGGTGGCGGCGAAAAGCTCGTCCTTCGTGGGGCGGTGGAGCTTCATGGAGTGGGCAATCCAGGGCGGAACCTAGCGGGTCGGGTGCCGCCTCGCACGTCCATGCGCCTGGGCGTGTGCCGGGCGGGGAAGGGGACGGATGCCTTTCCCAGCGACAGCGCCCGGTCCTCGGGGGCAGAGTGACACCTCGTGTCCGCATCGACATCGTCCGAGCCCTCGCGGCTGACGCACAGGCACTGGCTCGCGCTCGCGGTGGCCGTGGTGCCGTTGGCGCTCTACGCGTTCTCCCCTCGCGAGGGCGACCTGCCGCTGTACTTCCGGACGGCTCGCGCGTTCCTGGATGGCGCGGTCCCCAACCGCGACTTCCGCTTCGAATACCCGCCCTACGCGCTCCTGTGGTTCGTGCCCGCGACGTGGGCAGGTGGCGACCTGCGTGGCTTCATCCTCGCGTTCGGCCTCCAGCTCACGCTCGTCGACGCTTTCATCAAGTGGCTGCTGCTGTCCGAGGGCGTGCGCCGGTGGGGAACGGCCTGGCGCGCGTGGGTGCCGTTCGCGGCGTACTCCGTCGTCAGCTGGCTCCAGAGCGTGCACTACCTCAAGCGCTACGACCTCATCCCCGCCGCGCTCGCGCTGGCCGCGTTGGTGGCCCTGATGCGCCGGCGCGAAGGCCAGGCGGGCGCGTTGCTCGCGGTGGGCACCGTCACCAAGCTGTACCCGGCCGTGCTCGTGCCGCTGGCCCTGGCCGTGTGCTGGCGCCGGGGCTCGAAGCCGACGCGGGCCCTGCTCACCGGACTGATCGCGGGCGTGCTGCCGCTCTTTCCCATGAGTCTCGTGTGGCCATGGTGGCGGTTCGCGGCCTTCCACGTCGAGCGGGGGCTCCAGGTGGAGGCCTTCAGCGCGGGCCTGCTCTGGGCCGCGCACCTGATGGGCTTCGCCCACGTCCAGTGGGTCCACGCTCCCGCCGCCTATGAGCTGCACGGCGCGGACGCCGAGATGGTTCGCGCTGTCACCCGCCAGGTGTGGATCGCGGGCCTGCTGCTGGCCGTGGCGGTGTCCGTGCGCGCCGCGTGGCGCAGGCCTCCCGTGCACATCGAGGACCTGGCCCGGCTGACGCTGGTGCCGCTCGTGGCCTTCGTCATCCTCAACCCGGTGTTGAGCCCGCAGTACCTCATCTGGCTCACCGGGGCCGCCGCGCTCGCGCTGCTCTCCGGAACGGTGGCACCGTCCGCCGTGCTGCTGGTGGCCGCCGCCATCACGCGCGGGCTCTTCGCGGGCAGCACCTACAAGACGGGCTGGCAGCCGTCATTCACGCTGCTGCTCTTCGCACGCAACGCGATGGTGCTCTACGCCGGGCTCGCCTGGGCCCGCGAGGCCTGGCGGTGGGGACGCCCTGGAGCCACGGCGCTTCCGGAGGCGAAGGACGCACCCGCGCCGACACCGCCCCCCTGAAGCCCGGTTGCCTGCTCTCCGTGGACCGGAGCACCGCTGCGAAGCCGGGCGCTCGTGGTTACAGGGAAGGCATGGCCCGTCCGGTGAACGTCAACGCCATGCTGCCCATCGAGGTGGAGTTCCAGCGCGAGCGCGCCTCCGGGTTGCGCCGCTCCGGCGACAAGCTGGAGGGCGCCCTCGCCCTGGTGGCCCAGGCGGAGAAGGAGCTGCGCGCCCTGCATGGCCTGTCGCGCATGGAGCGCTACGCGGCGTACCGCGCGCTCTGGAAGGAAGCGGAGCGGCTGCGCTGGAACCTCACCGTGCAGCGCGAGGCCTGTGGCCTGCGCAACCACAGCGACCTGGACCTCATCTACCCGCTGCCGCCCCTGCTGAGGGAGTGACGTTCACGGCGAGGTGCGCCATGCGGCCACGGCGAAGAGCGCCCAGCCGGCGAGGAAGGCCAGTCCGCCCAGCGGCGTGATGGCGCCCAGCACTCGCACGCCGGACAGGGCCAGCGCGTACAGGCTGCCGGAGAACAGGACGATGCCCGCGAGCATCGCCCATCCCGCGGACTCCAGGAGCGCGGAGGGTCGCACCGTGCCCAGGAGCCCCACCGCCACCAGCGCGAGCGCGTGGTACATGTGGTAGCGCGCCCCGGTCTCGAAGATGACCTGCAGGTCCTGCGCGAGCCGGGCCTTCAGCGCATGTGCCCCGAAGGCGCCCGCCGCCACGGACAGGAAAGCGTTCACCGCGCCCACCACGATCCACCACCGCATCATCGAGTGCCTTTCTTCGCGCGCTTGACTGCGGCACGCTACACCGCGCCTCACGGCAGCGTCCTGGTTGAACACGCACCCGCCCCAGCCGCGCCCATCCCCGATGATGACTTCCCCTTCCTTCCAGCCGACCCCGTCGATTCCCTTCGAGCTGCGCCAGTCCCCCATCCAGGGCACGGGCGCCTTCGCCACCCGCCGCATCCGCAAGGGCGCGCGCATCATCGAGTACATCGGTGAGCGCATCACCCAGGCCGAGGCGGACGCCCGCTACGACGACGAGTCGATGGAGCGCCACCACACGTTCCTCTTCAACCTGGACGACGACACGGTGTTGGACGCGGGGACCCTCCACAACGAGTCGCGCTACATCAACCACTCGTGCGAGCCCAACTGCCAGTCGCTCATCGACAAGGGCCGCATCCACATCTACGCGCTGCGTGCCATCGAACCGGGGGAGGAGCTGTCGTACGACTACGCGTACGAGCGCTCCCCGGAGATGGAAGCCGACGCCGAGTCGCTCTACGTCTGCCGCTGTGGCACTCCCTCCTGCCGGGGCACCATCCTCGCCCCGGAGAAGAAGGCCCCCGCGCGGCGCAAGAAGGCCGCGCCGAAGTCCAAGTCGACCTCCAAGACCCAGGTCGCGTCGAAGTCCAAGTCCAAGGCCGCCAAGAAGTCGAAGGCCGCGCCGCCGGCCGCCGCGAAGAAGAAGCGGGGCACCCAGCGCGCGAAGTCTCCGGGCCGCGGACGCCGCGCCGCGAGCTGAAGCCTCAAACGGAAGCGCGCGCGCTCAGGAGCCGGGCATTAGAGTGGAAGCGTGAAAGACGTCCTGCGCTTCCTGCTCACCGAGGCCCCTGACTTCCCGTCGCTCGACTCCGTGGACGGCTGGTGGCGACGGCACCTCGCGGTGCTGCCGCGCTTCCAGGTGCCCGCGGACCTGGCGCTCGCCAGCGGCTTCCGGATGGACCGGATGGGGTTCGCTTTCTCCTCCGGCTACCAGGCCGCGCTGCGCTCGCTCTTCCCCCAGCTCCCGGCGGACCGGCGCGCCGCGCTCTGCGCCACGGAGACGGGTGGCGGGCACCCGAGCGCCATCGAAACGAAGCTCACGCCGAAGGGCGCGGGCTGGACGCTCGATGGCGTGAAGACCTACGTCACGCTGGGCACGCACGCGGAGGTGCTGCTGGTGGTCGCCTCCGAGGGCCGCGATGCCCAGGAGCGCAACCGCCTGCGCATGGTGCGGCTGGACGCGAGCACGCCCGGGGTGACCGTGGAGCCGCTGCCGCCGCTGGGCTTCGTGCCGGAGGTGCCGCACGCGGTGCTGCGGTTGGATGGCGTGGAGGTGGCGCCGGAGGACGTGCTGCCCGGGGATGGCTACACCCGCTATCTCAAGCCGTTCCGCACGGTGGAGGACTGCCACGTCAACCTGGCGGTGCTGGGCTGGCTGGTGAAGGTGGCCCGCCGCTGCGGCTGGCCGGTGGCGCTGCGCGAGGAGCTGGTCGCCATCGCGGTGATGATCCACGCGATTGCCCTGGAGGACCCCAGCGACCCGGCCGTGCACGTGGCGCTGGGCGGCGCGCTCGCGCAGCTGCACCGCGCGCTGGAGCGCTGCGAGGTGGCCTGGGAGGGCGTGGACGTGGAGATGCGCGAGCGGTGGCAGCGCGACCGGCGCCTGCTCGACCTGGCGTCCAAGGTTCGCGCGAAGCGGCTGGAGGTCGCGCGCCAGCGGCTGGCCGGCGGCGCGGGCGACGACTGAAGTCTGAAATGCGAAGCCCGCGAGGGGAGGGGGCCTCAAGGCCTCCTCCGCCGCGCGGGCTTGGGGTGCTACGGGTGTTTCAGTACCGCCCGCCGCCCACCGCGGAGACGAGGGCGGACAGGATGCGGTTCTCCACGCCCCAGACGGCCTTGTTCACGCCCTTCACGCCCGCGCCGCGCATGTAGTCCGTGAAGTCGTGCAGCGCGGTGGAGCGCTGCATGCGCTCGCCGCTGGCGGCGTAGAGCAGCGGCGTGTTCGGCGCGCCCGTGAGGCCCAGGTCCGGACAGGCTTCGGACAGCGCCGCCCGGTCGATGCCCGTCACCGCGGACATCATGGCCACGGTGAAGTGGTGCACGGGCAGCTCGCGCGCGTTGGGCACGCGCTCCAGCACCTTCGCGCGCGTCTTCGGGTCGGTGGCCAGCTGGGGCAGCGTCACCCGGGACATCTCCAGGATCTGCTCGTTGGTGATGTGCTTGTTGTCCAGGATGGCCCGGTCAAACAGGCTCTGCGGCGTGTCACCCTTGATGGTGATGTTCACGTCGGACATGCGCTGACGCATGGTCTGGATGGCGCGACCCACCTCCGTGTTGGGACCGCCGCGCCAGGAACCCGGCGTCGCCTGCACCGGCGCCATCGTCGCGCGGGTCCGCGCCAGCTCCGCGCGGTTGAGCACGTCCGCGCGAGACGCCGCGGTGGCCTGGTTGGTCCGGGCGGGCTGCGCGGCCGGAGCCTGCGTGCGGGCCGGAGCGACGGAGGGAGCGGCGGGTCGGTTGCGGATCTCGGTCATGGATGTGCCTTCTACCCTGGACTTCGGAGTACCGGATTATCGCAGGGAGAGCAGGGGAGTTGCCTTGCTGGAGCCTCCCCAGCACGTGCGTTCCGCCCGGGGACCGGTATGGTGCGCGCCATGTCCCCGCGCCTGCCCACCCAGTTCGCCGACCTCCTCACCCCGAAGGGCCGCCGCATTCTCGAAGGCCGAGACTCCGAGACGTGCGGCGCGCTCCTGGACCCCACGCGGCCCTTCATCGCGCTGCAGGGCGTCATCGACGTGAAGAAGGCGGCGGCTGCGCGGGACATCCTGGACGCCGCGCTGCGTGACACGCTCGTGACCATGGAGGACCCCATCCCCGAGGACTCCATCTCCGGCATGGTGGAGAACTACACGGAGGCGCTGCCCAAGACGGTTCGCGTGCGGACCGCGCTCCTGGAGAGCCGGCGCTCGCGGTCGTGGCGCGCGGCGGAGGCGGTGGGGCTGAGGGCGCTCCTGCGCTCGGACACGTTCGCGGCCTTCGCGGCGACGGTGAGCGGCCGGCCGCTCAAGCGGGGCTGGGGCATCCAGGTGCTCTGCTACGGCCCGGGCGACTACACGGGCCCGCACAATGATCACCACCCGGAGGAGGCGGACGCTCGTGACGGCTACGTGGACATGCACGTGAGCCTCACCCTGCCCGCCGTGGACCACCAGTACCTCGTGTACGCGAAGGACGGGCACTTCTCCGAGCTCACCAAGGTCAGCACCGTGGGCGGCGTCACCGTGTACCGGCTGCCCTTCTGGCACTACACGACCCCGCTCGCCGCGAAGCCGGGCAAGGAGGACGCGGCGCGCCGCTGGGTGCTCCTGGGCACCTTCCTGGATGCCGCGCCCGGGACGCGCCCTTCCTCCACCGTCCTGCCGGCGGGCGCCCCTCCGCCTGTCCGGGCCGTGACAGTCGGACGTGGCACCGGGGCCGGACGGCGTTAGCGTGCCGGGCCCATGAGCCCGACTGACATCGACACGCAGGCCAACGACCTCCTCCAGTACATCGACGCGTCGCCCACGCCGTACCACGCCGTGCGCGAGACGGCGCGCCGCCTCACCGCCGCGGGCTTCCGTGAGCTGGACGAGCGCGAGTCCTGGTCGCTGAAGCCCGGTGACAAGGTCTTCGTCATCCGCGGCGACACGAGCATCGCGGCCTTCCAGCTGGGCACGAAGCCCGCGGACACCACCGGCTTCCGGCTGGTGGGCTCGCACACGGACTCGCCCAACCTGCGCCTCAAGCCCAACGCGGCCGTCAACCGCCACGGCTACCAGCAGCTGGGCGTCGAAATCTATGGCGGGGTGCTGCTGCACACGTGGACGGACCGCGACCTGTCGCTCGCGGGCCGCGTGGTGGCGCTGTACAACGGCCGCCCCCAGCACCACCTGGTGGACTTCCGCCGGCCGCTGTTGCGCGTGCCCAACCTGGCCATCCACCTCAACCGCGGCGTCAACACGGAGGGGCTGAAGCTCAACCCCCAGGATCACATGGTGCCGGTGCTGGGCCTGGAGAGCGCGGGCCCCGCGGAGCTGAAGACGCTGCTGGTGGAGGAGCTGGGCCGCTCGGGCGTGAAGGCCGCCGCGGACGACCTGCTGGGCTACGACCTGTGCCTCTACGACTTGCAGCCGTCCACCCGCTCCGGCCTGCACGGTGAGTTCCTCCACGCGCCCCGCCTGGACAACCTGGCCAGCTGTCACACCGGGCTCACCGCGCTACTGAAGGACACCGGCCCGCGCGAGGCCACGGTGGGCGTGGTGCTCTATGACCACGAGGAGTGCGGCAGCCGCAGCGCGCAGGGCGCCGCATCGCCGTTCCTGAAGGACCTGATGGAGCGCATCGTCCAGGCGCACTCGGATGGGCGCGCGGACGCGTTCCACCGCGCCATCCGCCGCTCGTTCATGGTGAGCGCGGACATGGCGCACGCGGTGCACCCCAACTACGCGTCCATGCACGAGCCCAAGCACCAGCCGCAGCTGGGCGGTGGCCCGGTCATCAAGTCCAACGTGAACCAGTCCTACGCGACGGACGGCGAGTCGTGGGCGCACTTCGCGGCGCTGTGCAAGGAGGCGGGCGTCACGCCGCAGCACTTCGTCACCCGCACGGACCTGGGCTGCGGCAGCACCATTGGCCCCATCTCCGCGGGGCAGCTGGGCATCCGCACGGTGGACGTGGGCAACCCCATGCTGTCCATGCACTCCATCCGCGAACTGGCCGCCGCGTCCGACGTGGCCCGCATGGTGGCGGTGCTGTCTCGCTTCTTCGCCTGAGCCCGGGCGCCTGACGGCGCCATGAGCGGCAAAAGAAAGAGGCGGGCCCGGTGGTGACACCGGACCCGCCTCGGATGTTTCAGGAAGCTTTCAGCCGAAAGACTAGTTCACGCCCACCGCGGTCCAGGCGTCCTTCACCTTCTGCACCTGGTTGGAGTCCGCGCCGTACAGGTCCGTGGCGGACTTGATGGTGGCCTCGCGGGCCTGCGCGAACGTCGTCTTCGGCGTCATGTACGTGGTGAGGGCGCGGCCGAAGATCTTCAGGCCGTCCTCCATGCCGATGCCGCCCTTCACTTCCAGGCCGGACGTCTTGTTCTTGCCGCCCTCGACCAGCAGGTAGAAGGCGTTGTTGGAGATGCCGCTGGATCCGTGCACCTCCGTCTGCTTCGGGTAGTTCTTGTAGTTGTCGACCGAGTAGTTGTCCTTGGTCGGGTCGTTCATGTAGCGCAGGCCGTCCTCGGAGTCGCCGTTGTTCGGCGTCCACGCGGCCTCGCCCACGGTCCAGTTCCACTTGGCCTCGGGGTTGTTCTGCGCCGCGTACCACTCCACGCCCGTGCCGATGATGTCGGAGAAGGACTCGTTCAGGCCGCCGGACTCGCCGCTGTAGATGAGGCCCGCGGTGCGCTCGGTGAGGCCGTGCGCGATCTCGTGGCCCGCGATGTCCAGCGTGGTGAGCGGGCCGGACTGCTTCCCGTCGCCGTCGCCGTAGCTCATCTTCTCGCCGTCCCAGTACGCGTTCACGTAGTTGTTCTTCACGTGCACGTAGTTGACGAGCTTCTCACCGGCGCCGTCGATGGAGTCACGGCCCAGGACGTTCTTGAGGAAGTCGTAGGTCGTGGCCGCGCCGTAGTGCGCGTCGATGCCGGCCTTGGCGCGCGCCGGGTCGGTGGCCTCGCCCCACTTGTCGTTGTCGTCGGAGATCTTCGTCTGGCCGGACGCGGTGGACTTGTTGTTCGCGTCGTAGGTCACGATGCCCTTGCCGCGCGTCGAGTCCTCCAGCGAGTACGTGCCGTCCGCTTCCTTCTTGGTCTTCAGGTCCACGTGGCCGCTGTACATCGTCAGGTCGTCCGCGGTGCCCGTGGGCGGGTTCTGCGGATCCGTCGGAGGCGTGGTCTCCTTCGCGGTGATGTTCAGGCTCCAGTTGTTCAGGGTGCCCGTGTCACGCGCGGCCTTGTCCTCGACCGTGACCGTCCACTCGCCCTTGGCGCTCTCGCCCTTGAAGGCCTCGGAGAGGTCGAACGAGCCCGCGATGTCGTCCTTGGAGCCGCCCTTGCGGTCCTGCAGCACGGCGGACTTGCCGGAGGGGCTGGTCACGGTGACCTTCAGGTCGCCGCTCCAGGTGTGCTTGATGTTCAGGTCCACGGACAGCTTGTCGACCGTGACGCCGTCCGGGATGTTGATCTTCGACTGGACCTGACCCTTGTCCGGGATGGCCACGTTCGGGCTGGCCGTGCCGTTGACCTGCAGCTGCGCCGCGGCGGACTTCGACCAGCCGCCGATCTTGTTGAAGCTCTCCAGCACCTTCCCCGTGTTGGCGTCGATGATGTAGTTCTGCTTCTTGGGCTTCTCCTGCCCGGCGATCTGCGTCACTTCCACCTGGTAGGCGGAGTGGTACTTGCCTTCCGCGTCCTGGTAGATGACGCGCTCGGAAGAGGGCTGCTTGTCGGCCTTGCCGCCCAGCTCCTTCTTCGCGATGTCGATGGCCGCCTGCGGGGCCAGCTTCGGCTTCTGCGTCCCCAGGCCCGCGGGGATGGGGTTCTGCTCACCGGTGACGCTGGACACCTTGCCGTCCGTGCCCAGGTGGCTGATCAGCTGCTCGCCGAAGACCTTCACGCCTTCGTGAACGCGGTCCAGGCGAACGTGGGTCATGCCCAGCTCGTCGACTTCCACGCTCTTGGGGGCCAGCGTCGGGCCGGTCTTGTTCGCCGCCAGCAGCGACGACGCGGTCATCGGCGGGGTCAGGGCCTTCAGGGACGTCTGGATGGCCTGCTGCGCCTCCTTGCTGTCCAGCGCGAGGCGGCCGGTCTGCGCGGAGGTGGCCCCCGTGGAGGACGACTGGGTCGTCGCGGAGGCGGCGGCCGTGGGCTGCGCGCCAGCGGCGGCGCCCGTGCGGGAGACGGACTCGAAGCCGTCCTTCACGCGAAGAACGTTCTTGGCCTTCGCCGTCGTCGAGGTGTCGGTGGTGGGGCGGAGAGAAACGGGCGTCGAACCGTCGGTGCGGCGAATGGTCATGAATCACTCACGCTGCAAGGGGGATGAACAATTCTCGCACGGGGGCTCCGAGAGTTTCCGATGGCTCAAAGAAGTTAACGCGGCATCCCAGAAATCGGAGGATACCGATGGTAGACTTCCTGTGAATTCAACGGTTGACACAGAAATTTTGCTTTCAGTAGGGGTCCATTGCGACCCGAATTCCTGAAATCCCTGATGCGAGCCGTCATGGAACAGCGCGAGGCGGGCGGGAAAATTCGCGAGAAATACTTGGAAAAGTACACCTGAGCGGCAACCAGGCGAGCAGGCCCGGCGCGTGGAGGCTGATACAGTGAGACACGGTTTCCCGGCCGGGTTGGTGCGGGGGCTGGACCCTGGGGGGGTTGGAAGACATGGAGACGTGGATTCATCCGGAGACGCGGGAGGCCCCTGGCCTGCCGCTGCTGATGGTGCGGGTGCCGCGCCGGAACTTCGAAGGGCTGTTCGAGCACGCGCTGAGGCCGTCGGGTCCGTTCGCACAGGCGCTGCGGGACGTGGGCTACGACGCGGACACGGTGGAGGAGCGCCTTCCTCTAGAGGTGTGGCGCGCGTCGCTGGCGGTGGCGCGGCGGCATGCGTGCCCGGGCCTTCCGAGCGAGGACGCCAACCGCGTGCTGGGCACCCACTACGTGGAGGGGTTCGCGCAGACGCTGGTGGGGCGCATCTTCGCCGCGGCTGCGCCGCTCCTGGGCGCGGAGCGGTGCCTGGCGCGGCTGCCCACGTACCTGCGCGCGGGCCGCGAGGACATGAAGCTGATGCTGGAGCCGGTGCGCGCGCGGGAGTGGCGTGCGCGCGTGGTGGACTCGGATCCGCTGCCGGACTTCGTGGCGGGCGTGATGGAGCAGGTGCTGCGCCGTACGCGGGTGCTGCCGCGCGTGGACGTGCTGGAGCGCTCCGAGCACGCCTATTCGCTGCGGATCCGCTGGGACGAGGCCTGAGCCGCGCGCCTCCCGCCGGAGGACGGCTCCGGCGGGGGAGGGGCTCAGCGGGCCGCGGTCCTCAAGGGCTCCCCGGCGAAGGGGGGCACGTCCCGCGTCGTCGGGTCGGTGGGGTCATCGAAGCGTAGGAGCCGGCGGAAGTCCTCCGCGCGCCAGAACACCTGGCCCGCCGTGTGGAAGCGCTCCAACTCCTCGCGCGTGGGCCAGGAACGGTAGGGGAAGCGGGCGCGGGTCACGTCCATGGCGTGCGAGGGGGGCGTCTGGCCCTGCGCGAGCGCCTCCACGTGCCGCTTGAGCAGCCACACCCCCGCCGCGGTCGCCTTCACCGTCAGCGCCAGATGGGAGTCCGACGCGGCGCGCGTGAAGGCGGACTGGCCATACACGTCCCCTGCGTCGATGCGCGCGGTGGTGCGGTGGAGCGTCGTTCCCACCTCCGGCACGCCGTTCAGCATCGCCTGGAAGATGGAGTCCACGCCGCGGAAGTCCGGCAGCAGCGACGGGTGGATGTTCAGGCACCCGTGGCGCGGCAGGCCCAGCAGCGGCTCGCGGAGGATCTGATCGCACATGCTGGTGACGACGAGGTCCACCTCCTGGCGGCGCAGCGACTCGACGGTCTTCTCCCCGGAGAAGTCGTCGCTGACCGTGAGGGGGATGCCGTAGGCGCGCGACAGCTGCTGGAAGCTCATCAGCCCGCCGCGAGGGGCGCCGAAGGGCAGCAGCGTTCCCCCGAGCCCCGCGAGGACGTTGTAGCCGGTGAAGCGCGCTCCGAACTGCCGCAGGAAGACGGGCAGGACCTGGGCCGGGGTGTAGCGCTTCTTCTGGAAGCGCAGGCCCCCCGAGGACAGCAGGATGCTGGTGGGCACGAGCCCCCCGCGCCGCACCAGGGTGTTGGCGAAGGCGAGGGACATGATGGACGGGATGCAGCCATAGGCGAAGCGGGTCATGGTCACGCGGCCTTGTGGGAGGGGGGCTGCTGGCCGTCGTCGGGCGTGGAGACGCGGAAGCGGCGTCGCTCCTCGGGCTGCTTCTCGCTCAGCAGCAGCGGCAGCAGCGGGTTGATGAGCGGCCGCAGCCAGGGGGATTGCAGGCGCGCGGCCATGGTCATCCCCTCCAGCTCCGCGCCCACGGTCTGCTTGACGAAGTAGCTGGTCAGACCCAGGTCCGCCACCCGGCACCCGTGCCGGGCCGCGTGCTCCAGCTCCTTCCAGAGCAGCAGGTAGTACGCGGGGGTGCCCTCCGTGCGCGCGTAGTCCATGCCAATGAGGAAGGGGTTGTGCACCCCGCCGCCCGTGCCCGTGAGGATGAAGGCGATGAGCTGGCCCTCCTGGGTGCGCAGCGTGAGGAAGCTGCTGGTGGTGGGCATGCGCTCCGCGATGGTTTCGAAGAAGGCGCGCGGGAAGGGGTTGCGCTTGAACTCCGAGGCGCCCTCGTGGACCTGGAGGTAGAGCGGGTAGCACGCGTCGATGAGCGGGCGGAAGTCGCGCACGCGCTCCACCTGGAACCCCAGCGCCTCCGCGTCCTTCAACTTCTTGCGCAGGTTCTGCCGCGACTTCTTCTTCAGCCGCTGGAAGTGCTCCTCGCTGCTCATCCCGTCGAGCGTCACCATCGCCATGGGGTGGTTGGCCACCGGCTTGAAGCCCCGCTCCAGGAACCACGACTGCAGCCGCAGGTCCTCCGGCAGCCCTTCCATGAAGTCGCGCACCAGCAGCAGCGCGGAGTTCGTGCAGACCTCGTCACAGGCCTCCAGCAGCGCCTGGGCGAAGTCGTGCTCCGACAGCTTGCGCGCGTCGTACCACCAGTGCCGCTGCGCCGTTTCGAACGTGCCCACCATGCCCAGGCCCAGGGACAGGAAGCCCGGCATCACCCGGCGCACCCCCTTGGCCAGGGCGCCCACCCGGTCCGGCATGAGGAGGGTGAGGTCCAGGCGCTCCTCGGTGATGACGGCCAGGCCGACGACGTCCTCGCCCTGGGACATCACCAGGTAGCCGAACTTCCGCTCCGGAAACGAGTCCTCCAGGCACGACAGGAAGGCCGCGCTCTTGAAGGGGTGGCCCTGGGCCAGCTTCTCGTCCCAGAGCGCCTGGGGGACGTGCTGGATGCTGGAGTGGATCCGCGTGGTGGTGGCCGTGCTCATTCCTCGCTCCCGTCGTCCAGCCGCTCGAAGTGGATGCCGTGACGGGCCAGGCCGTCGTCGTTCTCCTTCATGTCCCGGAACACGCGCTGCGAGCGGGGCAGCGGCGTTGGCGGGAACAGCTCCGCGCCGAAGCGCTTCAGCAGGGCGTCCAGCACCGGGTTCGTGTGGTGGACGGCCAGGTAGAGCCGGTCCACCACCGCGCCGATGCTCGCCTTGACGGCGTAGCTCGTCTGGCCCAGCTGCACCACGGCCTTGCCGTGGGCCTCCAGCACCTCCACGATCTTGTAGATGCTGTTGAAGTACAGCGAGCCCTCGTCCCGCAGGCGGTAGTCCAGCCCCAGGTAGATGGGGTGCACCCACTCGTCGTCCTTGAGGAACAGCTCGAAGGACACCAACTGCTCGCCCTTGAAGCACAGGAGGGCGAAGACGCGCTCGCCCAGGAGCGCGGGCAGCCGGGCGAAGAAGTCCACGCTGAGCGTCTCGAAGCGGATCTTCGAATGGTTCAGCACCTGGAGGTACAGCGGGTGCATCTGCGCGGCGTAGCGGGAGAAGTCCGCGACCTGCTCCCAGCGCATGCCCGCCTCCTGGACGCGGGCCATGCGGTTGTTCATGAGGGAGCGGTACTTCTTGCGCAGCCGCTCCCGGTAGGTGCTCTTCCCGGGCTCGCCCAGGTAGAGGTAGGTGGTGGCGGCGCTCTCCACGAAGGCGAAGCGCGGGGACAGCACGTCCCGCACCTCCGGCAGCAGCCGGGTGGTGAGCTCCTTCATGAAGACCAGGCCCAGCTTCAGGTGCCGGGCCCGGGCCACCACCTCGTCGGAGATGGCCCGCAGCACGGCGTCACGGCGCGGCTTTGGCAGGTCCGGGCGCACGCCCAGCAGGTCCTTGCAGATGGCGATGGGCGTTCCGATGACGAAGGCGTTGAGGAACAGGAAGCCCGGCAGGACGCGGCGCACCTGGGAGACGACCTTGTTGACGTTGTCCGGCGCGATGACCGTCAGCGACATCCGGAAGCGGAAGCACGGCACGACGGCCAGCACCTCGCCCGCGCTCCGGACCTGGAGGTAGTGGAACTGCACGTCCTCGATGCTGGCGGCCTCCGTGGCCTGGTGCAGTTCGTAGGCCTGCATCACGTCAGAGGTGGGGAAGCAGGTGTTCCATGCCTCCCGGCCGATGTCCTGGATGGAGGAGACCCAGCGGAGTTCGAGCGGCCCTGGAGGGGCATGGGGCGCGGGAGCGCTCCCGATGGCGGTGGCGGACGCGGTCATGACGTGTCGTGCGAAGGAGGTGCGGAAGGGAAGGGGACTTCAGGCGGCCAGCGCGCCCGGGGCCCGGGAAGCCGGGGACGCGCCTTCCTGGAACATGGGCCGGAAGCGCAAGAGCCACAGCGAGCCGAGGACGGGGTGCAGGAGCAGGGGCAGGACGCCCATCAGGGGCAGGCCTTCCATCAGCGCCAGGGCGGGGATGAACAGCGCCACGCAGGCCAGCCGCGCGCACTCCATCCGCCAGGCCCAGGGGCGCGAATCCATCAGCACCCCCAGGGTCCAGGTGCTGACGAGGACCAGCCCCAGCGCCAGGACGCGCGCGGCCACGCCCAGCGTGTCCAGGTGCCACGCCACCAGGAGGATTCCGGCGGCGAGCACCAGGAACTGCGCGAAGCAGTAGGCGGCCACGGGCCAGGGCAGCCTCGGGTCGTACTTCTGGAAGGTGGCGGACGGCCCGTCATCCGCGTCGTGGAAGCGGTCCGCGCGCAGGGAGGGGGGCGTCCAGCCTGGACCGCGGACGATGCACAGGAGCTTGTCGGACACCCGCTCGCAGGCGGCGGCCTTCTGGAAGAGCTCGCCGAAGTAGTGGAAGTGCGCGGTGAAGGGGTTCCACGAGCGCAGGCCCGCGCGCAGGCCATAGACGGGAGGGTGCTCCGGCAGCTCCGGCTGGTAGGTGCCGAAGAGCAGGTCCCACACGACCAGGATGTTGCCGTAGTTCTTGTCGATGTACGGCGTGTTGCGGCTGTGGTGGACGCGGTGCTGGGACGGGGTGACGAGCACCTTCTCCAGGAAGCCCAGCGGCGGCACGTAGGTGTTGTGGATGGCGTACTGGAACACGAGCTGGAGGCTGGTGATGCCCAGGAAGACCTCCGGCGAGACGCCCAGGAGCGCCATGGGCACGAAGAAGGGCCACGTGGTCAGCTCACCCAGGGCGCTCTGGCGTACCGCCAGGCCGAAGTTCATGTCCTCGCCCGAGTGGTGGACGACGTGGATGCCCCACATCCACGCCATCGTGTGATGCAGGCGGTGCGCCCAGTAATAGAAGAAGTCGTAGGACAGGAACGCCAGCACCCACGTCCACGCCGAGTCATTGCGCAACGCGAGGAGCGCGTGGTGCTGGTGCACGTACCCGTAGAAGACGAACGTGGCCCCGGCGATGACGACGCTGCCCAGGACGGTGAGCAGGCTCATCGTCACGTTGGTGATGAGGTCGTTGAGCCGGTACGCCGGCCGCCGCCGCAACAGCCCCACCACCAGCTCCAGGAGGATGGGGGTGAAGAACACGGGCAGCCCGTAGAGGAGCTGTTCCTTGAGGTCCATGGGAGCGCGTCCTGGGAGGGGGGAGGGCGTCAGGTGCCGGTGCGCGCCAGGGCCGGGTCCTGCTGCTGGACGCCCAGCTTGCGGCTGCAGCGGTCCAGGGTGTCCAGGAAGCGGTCCAGGTCCGACTGCGTCAGGTTGGCGCTGACGTTGATGCGCAGCCGCGTCCGGTTCTTGCTCACCGCGGGGTAGCCCACCGGGTTGACGTAGATGCCTTCCTCGTGGAGCAGCCGCGTCAGCTCGAAGGTCTTCTCGTAGGCGGGCATCAGCACGGGGATGATGGGGGACTCGCTGTTCATGCAGTCCAGGCCCATGGCGCGGATGCCGGCTCGCAGGACGTTCTCGTTGTAGTGCAGGCGCTGCTGCAGCTCGGGCTGCTCCTGGAGGATGCGGATGCCCTCCAGCAGGCCCGCGGCGATGGGGGGCGGCAGCGAGGCGGAGAAGATGTAGCCGTTGGAGCCGAAGCGCAGCAGGTCGATGGTGGCCTTCGTGCCGGCGGCGAACCCGCCGATGCCCGGCAGGCCCTTGCTGAGGCTGCCGGTGAGCACGTCCACGCCGTGCTGGAGGGCGAAGTGCGCCGGAGTGCCCCGGCCGTGAGGGCCCATGGCCGCGGTGGCGTGCGCGTCATCCACGAGGACGAAGGCGTTGTGCGCCTCCGCCAGCGCCACGATGCCCGGCAGGTCCGCCACGTCGCCGTCCATGCTGAAGACGCCGTCGGTGATGATGAACTTGCGCTGCTCGGGGGCCAGCTTCTTCAGCGCCCCCTCGATGCTGCGCAGGCTCTTGTGCCGGAAGGTGCGCACGTCCGCGCCCGACAGCTTCAGCCCGTCGATGATGGACTGGTGGTTGAGCATGTCCGACAGCACGACGTCGCCCTCGCCGCACAGCGCGGACAGCACGGACAGGTTCGCCGCGTAGCCGCTGCTGTAGGTGATGCAGTCCTCGAAGCCGAGGAACTCCGCCAGCGCGCGCTCCAGCTCCAGGTGCAGCTCGCAGGTGCCGTTGAGCAGCCGCACGCCGCTGACCGTCGTGCCGTAGCGCTTGAGGGCCGCCTCCGCCGCGGCCACCACGCGCGGGTGCCCGTTCAGGCCGGAGTAGTTGTAGGAGCCGAAGTGGAGGACCTCCCGGCGTCCGCGCGAGGCCGCCTCCCGGCGGGTCGGGCTGAGGCTGACGCTCGCCTCGCGTCCCGGGATGCCGTGGAACACGCGGCCGATGACGTCACAGTGGTGGTTGTCCACATAGTAGTGGACCGCCTTCTGGACCTCCTGGAGCCGGGCGGAGCCCACGGTGAGGTCGCGGTTCTTCACGAAACGGGGAGGGGCGGTGATGTCCATGGACGTTGCTTCCCAGGCCACGGCGCAAGGATCCCCTGCCTTCGGGCGCCCCTCTCCCGTGCGCGCGTGCGGCGAACGCCACGGGCGATGGAAAGCGAGGCCTCGAGGGCGGTCCGGGTACGGGGAGCCGCTGCGCGTGGACGGTTCAAACTCAGGTGTGAGTGCAGGGACGTACCGGATGGCCACGCTGCCGAGACCCAGGTCGGGTGCTCGCCGCAGTCCCCCTGCCGTGGCGACTTCCAGTTATCCAATGATAAGCAGATTGTCAAAGCATGGCTGCTTATTGTGTTTTTGCTGGAATTGCTCCGCGTGTATCGGGTCGCGACCCTAGTTGAGGTACGTCTTCGGCGGGGGGCGCTTGTTGGCGGGGGTGAGTGGCGCCGGGCGCGCCTGGCGCCACCGGCCGATGACGTCCATCAACCCGTCGAACGTGTCGCGCAGGGCCCAGGCGCGGTCCTCCACGTCCTTCAGGCTCTCGCAGCGCAAGAGGCCATCGCGCAGCGCGCGCTGGACGCCGGGGCAGTCGTCGCGCTCGTCGATGAGCTGTTCGGCGGTGTGCGCGTAGAGCCGGTAGCAGCCCTCCACGTCGCCCCGGTTGTAGGCGGGCGCGCCCACGTTGATGGCCTGTCCCAGCAGTGAGGCCACGGACTCCACGGCCGGCGTCGCGCAGCCCTCCAGCAGTCCCACGGGGTGCTGCGGCACCTGGCGCACGCGGGTGGCGCGCTGCCGGGGCGCGTCCAACGCGGACAGCGGACGGGGCGGGCCGGGCGTCTTGAGGAGCGGCGCGATGTAGCGCACCGGGATGACCAGCCCCAGCGCGCGGCCGTTGGCGAGCGCCGCGGTGGCCAGCCCCACCACCTGCCCGCGCGCGTCCAGCACCGGCGAGCCCGACGCGTCCTCGGGCAGCGTGCGGGACAATTCCAGCAGGGTGAGCCATTCGCCCAGCACCTGCACCGCGCGGACCTCCAGGGTGCGCGCTTCCGGGGAGCGGTCCGCGTGGGCCTGGACGACGTTCAGGGCCTCGCCTTCCGAGGGCAGCGTGGCCGGGCCCAGCGAGAGGGCGGGGACCAGGTCCGGAACGGACAGGCACAGGACGGCCAGGTCGCGGCGCTCGTCCACGGCCGTCACCTGGACCACGGAGGAGCGCAGGCCGTCCGGCAGCACGGCGGTGATGGCGCGCGCGCTGGCCACCGCGTGGAGGCTGGTGACGACGTGGCCTTCGGAGGAGATGACGAAGCCCGTGGCGGTGTGGCTGCCCAGGTCCAGCAACACCAGGGAGGCACTCGTGCGCCGAAGGGCCTCTTCGGCCCGCGCACGGCGTGCCTGGACGTCGTCGGACATGGCCACCCCCGTTCGGCCGGCATTCCCACGGGATGCGTTCCATGTGACCGGCTGCATCACGTTGTATCAGCCTGCCCGCTCCCCACCC
>NZ_RAWQ01000187.1:0-22424 GCF_003668965.1 Corallococcus sp. AB030 | reverse complement strand
CTGCTGCTATGTCCACCCCCACCTCCCCACCTGTGGCCACCCCGGGGCCGTCAATCGCCGCTGCTCCGAAGGAAGGATCCGACTTGAAGACCCGCGCTCCCGAAGTTCCTACCCAAGGACGCCCACCCCGTATGCCGAAGAAGGCCATCGCCGCCGTTGAGTGCGCGTCGTTGTCGCTCGTCGCGGCGCTGGCGGCGGGCTGTCCAGGGGCTCAAATCCGGCCCGAGTCCTTCACCTGCCCGGATGGGGCGGAAGAGGCCATGGAGAAGCAGCTCCACTGGAGTTACAGCGATCGCTTCATCGTTCAACTCGACGACAGCCAGAAGCTACATGGAGAAGTTTGGCACACCGCCGGCGCGGAGGTGGTGGGGGTGGTCCCGAAAGGCATCAACGACGACCGTCAAGAGGCGGTCGCCCCACCTGGGACACGCTTCTACGGCAAGGCGTACTACCTCTCCGACAAGATGGGCCGTGCGGAGGGGCCCGCGCTCGTCGTCCGGTATGACCGGGTGAAGCTCCCCGGGCAGGCCGATTATCCGATCTGCTTCGTGGTTGAGACCGAAGCCGGGGAGTTCAAGGACGGCAAGGTGGTGGCACGCAACACGGGTGACGGTCGTGTTGTGCACCGCTGGCCCTGAGTGAGGCCGGAGTGCCATCCAGGGATCCCACCACGCGGGCAGCCCGCCCATGATGGCGGATACCCGGCTCCCGATGAACTGATGAACTGATGAACTTCACGCCCGGGAGAAGACGATGAGCGGCGGCGCTGCATGGCGGGGCAACATCAAGGCACGCCTATACGAGCGCGTCCGTGAGCGCGGCTACGACTCGCTGACCGCCTTTGCCGAAGCACGCCCTACCGCATCACTGGTCGCGTTGGCCGGGGAACTTGGGGCGGACGACGTCGCTGGGGTCCAGGTGTTCAGCGGGTTGGTGGCGGAGGCGGAGCGCAGCAAGCAGCTCACACGACTGCTGCGCGGACACTTCGTGCGCGAACTGTACGCGTGTCTTCCCAACGGCTGGCCGTCCGTGCTGGATGACGACGCTCGGTTGGAGGTTGCCATCGCGCTCGGCAATTGGTTTGCCCACACCCCAGAAACCCACAAGGAGCGCGTTGACCGGGCCGGCGATGCGCTCCTCGCCCATCCGCCACCGCCCGGCTGGCAACCACTCGGTCCCGATGACGAGTTGCTCCGCACGCTCCTTCCTGACGAGGAAGCCTGACCCGCGAGGAAACCTCGCGGGCCATAGGGCGCCACCCGGAACTCAGCCCTGCTCAGCACCGCGCTCCTGCAACGGAAGCCTCGACTCACAATCGTCGACACGGGCTGCTAACGATGACCGCGAAAAATCACCTTCTCCTTGCTGTCCACACACCCACGCTCACGGGTGACGATGGCGGCGCGCTGCTGTTCCTCACTCCGGAACGGACGCCGCGGCCAGAGGTGTTCGCCTCGGTAGACCTGGGGGTAGTCCATGCGCGCTGAGGTCCTGGTGCTGGCCGTGGTGCTGCTGGCCACGGGATGTGCCTCCGCGCCGCATGCGCGGAGCTTGAGCTACACGCCGGGTGGGACGTCCGTGCTCTCCGGTCCGGAGCAACGGCTGCTGCGTCGCCAGGGCTCACGTGACGATGAGACCACGCCAGGCGCTGCTGGAGGCAGGGAGCGGAGCGATGCACTGACGCGTGATGCAGTCCTCGCGAGCATTGCCGAAGTGAAACGCTCATTGGGCGGCGTTGAAGCCGCGCGCTCCAAGCTGGCGGGCCGTCCTCCGCCCCTCGTGGGATGGAGCCTCAACGGCGTCTTCACCCGCTACCTCGACCATGGCTCCAATCAGGTGAAGTGGATGCAGGGGGCGCTCGGGAGCGCCACCGCGCTGACACGCGTGGCTTCGGACGTGGGGGATGCGAACATGGAGCAGGGCCTGCTGCGCATGACGGGACCGAAGCTCCAGGCGGCCCTGTTCGGGACCCTGTTGATGGCCACCTGGGTGGACTTCCTCCACCTCACGGACGCGGTGCTCCGGAACTGTCCGACGTGCAGCGTCGAGAAGCTCTTCGTCGACCTGCATCGCGTGCAGGAGTTGATGGAGCCCGCGCTGGCGGACCTCGCCTCCCAGGACCCCGAGCGGGTAGAGGCGGCGGCGGTCGCGATGCCCGAGTTGATGGGGAGGCTGACCCGTGAATTCGACTCAATCCAACGGGAGACTCGCGCGAGCATGAAGCTTGGTGGGCAGGTCCTCGCGGCCGTGCGGGCGGTCGAGATGGTCGCCATGATTTCCACGCTGAAGGTGTCGCTGCCACGGCTGCCTCCCTCGGCGCCCGCATCGCTGGGGGCGGGCTTCGTGATGAGCTCAGGAGGAGTCATGACGGGCTCGCGGCTGGTGGTCTCCGCGGAGTGGGTGGAGATGATGCGAAGGCTGGTGCGGGCAGGCGTCATCTCCGTTCCCGCCGTCAGCTCCGCCGTCCTCATCCACGGCGGACAGGTGCTGATGGCGCAGGCGCCCAACGACCTGCCCAAGGGCGTACGTGACGCGCTGGGGGACAGCCCCGAGGTGCGCGGCATGCGCGAAACCGGCAGAGCGGGGGCGGGCATATCCGATGCACCGAAGCACCACGTCCTGCCTCAAGAGCACCGTGAATGGTTCGAACGACGCGGCTTCAAGGGCGACATGGACATCGACCAGTTCTGCGTCCGGATGGAGCGCGCCCATCACGAGGCGATTCATGGTGGGGGAAACTGGAAGCTGGGGCGCATGTGGCCCGGTGAGTGGAACCGGATGATCATGGATGCGCTACTCCAGGCTGAGACGAGAGCCGGCCGGATGTTGACGCGGGATGGGATCTTGAAAGAGGTCGCGAGGCATATGCGGGACTATCGAGTCCCCATGAACTTCACTCCTGGGAGAGGACGATGAGTGGTGGAGAGGCTTGGCGGGGCGACATCAAGGCCCGCCTGTACGAGCGGGTTCGTGAGCGGGGCTTCGGCTCACTCATTGCCTTTGCTGAAGCACGCCCTGCTGTTCCGCTGTACGTCCTGGCCGACGAGTTGGGCAACGACGTTGCTGCCGTGCAGATTCTAAGCGGCTTGATGTACGAGGCGGAGCAGCGCAAGCAGGTCACGCGCTTGGTTCGTGACGTCCTCGTGCGCGAGTTGGCCGAGAGGTTCCCGAATGGCTGGCCGGACGTGCTGGACGATGCAACCCGTGGAGAGGTTGCGATGGGGCTCGGGTCGTGGTTCGCCTACACCCCAGTAACCCACAGGGTGCGGGTTGACCGGGCAGGGGATGCACTTCTCGCCAATCCGCCGCCCGCTGGCTGGCAACCGCTCGGTCCCGACGACGAGTTACTCCGCACGCTCCTACCTGACGACGAAGCCTGACCCGCGAAGTGACTTCGCGGGCCAGGGGGCGCCACCCAGAGCTCAGCCCTGCTTCAACGCCGCGCCAATCGCATTCCCGAACGGCGCCGTGGGCCGGCCAATCAACCGGCTCAGCGTGCGGCCCGTGTCGTTCAGCTCCCCGCGCGACAAGCCCGCGTCCGCGTCCGCCAGCGTGTCAGCGAAGGGCTTGGGCACGCCCACCCCCTGGAGCGCCGCGGAGAACTCCGCCACCGGCAGGTCCACGTACTTCACCGGCTTGCCCGACTGGCGCGACAGCTCCGCCACGTACTCCGGCAGGCTGAAGCTCGCGTCACCCGCCAGCTCGTACACCTGGTTCTCGTGGCCCGTGCCCGTCAGCACCGCCACCGCCGCGTCCGCGTACTCCTCACGCGTCGCCGTGGCCACCCGGCCCTCCTTCGCGCTGCCCTGCACCACGCCGTACTGGAGCGCCGGCCCCACGTGCTCCGTGTAGTTCTCCACGTACCAGCCGTTGCGCAGGAACACGTACGGGATGCCTGACGCGCGGATGGCCTCCTCCGTCGCCTTGTGCTCCCCCGCCAGCGACAGGCCGCTCTTGTCCGCGAACAGGATGCTCGTGTAGGCCAGCAGCTTCACGCCCGCCTTCTTCGCCGCCTCAATCACCGCCGAGTGCTGCGGGAAGCGCTTCCCCACCTCGTTCGCGGAGATGAGCAGCACCGTGTCCCCCTTCCCGAACGCCCCGTTCAGCGTCTCCGGGCGGTCATAGTCCACCTTGCGCACCTGCACGCCGCGCGCGTCCCAGGCCTTCGCCTTGTCCGGATTGCGCACCGCCACCGCCACCTGGTCCGCCGGCACCTTCTTCAGCAACCCCTCGACCACGAACTGGCCCAGCTTCCCCGAGGCTCCCGTGACAACGAACATGGCTCCGCCCTTTCCTTGCTCGCGCTCCAGGCGCGAAATCGAACTGGGCTTACCGTAACGGGGGCACTCACTTTTCGTAAGTACGCACCTCATGGTAAGTGTCACACCATGAAGGCAAGCAAGGGCAGTCCATTGCTGGAGAAGGTGAAGCAGCGCGGGGACCTGTACGCGGCGGCGTGTCCTTCGCGCGGCGTCCTGGAGCACGTCACCAGCCAGTGGGGCGTGCTGGTGCTCGTCGCGCTCAAGGAGGATGGCACCCACCGCTTCAGTGAGCTGCGCCGCAAGGTGGGCGGGGTGAGCGAGAAGATGCTCGCCCAGACGCTCCAGGCCCTGGAGCAGGACGGCTTCGTGCACCGGGAGGCCCACCCCGTGATTCCTCCCCACGTGGACTACAGCCTCACGCCCCTGGGGGAAGAGGTGGCCGTCCACGTGGAGGCGCTGACCTCCTGGATTGAAGACAACGTGCACCGGGTGATGACCGCCCGAACCAAGGCGCTGCCCCGCAAGAAGGCCTCCTGAGAGGCCCCGGGCGGCCCCGAGCCTGCTTGCCCGGATGCTCTCCAGCGGGACGAACGGGAGCGAAGGGGACAGGCCCGCGTTAAGACTGCTCCCGTGCCCGCTGACACCCCGCTCAAGGTCCGCATTCTCGATGCCATCCGCGATGTCCCGGCCGCCCAATGGGATGCCCTGGTCGCCGACGGCGCGCCCCCCTTCGTGCGCCACGCGTGGCTGTCCGCCATGGAGGAGAGCGGCAGCGCCACCGAGGACACCGGCTGGGCCCCGCACCACCTGACGCTGTGGCGGGGCAAGAAGCTGGTCGCCGCCGCGCCCGCCTACCTCAAGTTCCACAGCATGGGCGAGTACATCTACGACTTCGGCTGGGCCAACGCCGCCGCCCAGCTGGGCGTGGAGTACTACCCGAAGCTGCTCGTGGGCGGCCCCCTGTCCCCCGCCACCGTGCCGCGCTTCCTCACCGCCCCCGGAGAAGACGCCGCGCTCTTGCGCCGCGCGCTCCTCCAGGCCGCCGTGGAGACCGCCCAGGCGCAGGACTGCTCCGGCGTCCACGTGCTCTATCCCACGGATGAAGAGGCGGACTTCCTGGAGGAGGCGGGGCTCGCGCGCCGCATCACGCTCCAGTTCCATTGGAAGAACCCGGGATACCAGCGCTACGACGACTACCTGGCCCGCTTCGACTCCAAGCGCCGCAACCAGCTCAAGCGCGAGCGCGCCGCCGCGGCCACCCAGGGCATCCAGCTGCGCACCGTGCGCGGCGCGGACCTGACACCGGAGCACGCCCAGCGCGCGTACACCTTCTACACGTCCACCTGCGAGCGCCACGCCTGGGGCCAGGTGCAGCTCACCCCGGGCTTCTTCGAGCGCGTCTTCCGTGACCTGCCCGACACCGTGGAGATGGTGGAGGCGGTGAAGGACGGGCAGGTCATCGCCGGGGCCTTCAACCTGGCCACGCCGGAGCGGCTCTACGGCCGCTATTGGGGCTGCACGGAAGAGCACCCCTTCCTGCACTTCAACGTCTGCCTGTATCAGTCCGTGGACGACTGCATCCGTTCGGGCCGCAAGGTGTTCGAACCCGGCGCGGGCGGCGAACACAAGGTGACTCGCGGCTTCGAGCCCACCGCCGTACACAGCGCCCACCTGATTTTCGACAAGCGCCTGGACAAGGCCGTGCGGAGCTTCCTGCGCATGGAGCACATGCGGCTGGCACCCGCCGTGGAGGAGGCGGAGCGCATCTGCGGCCTCAAGCCGTGGGCCGGCTCCGGCGTCGGCGGGGCCCCCGGGTCCACCGGTACCTGAAAAACCTGAACGTCTGTCCGCCAGCCCACCGGCCAGTGGGCATCCGCGCTCGGTTCAAGTTGTGAAATCGGGGTGAACCTCTAGAGTCCGCCCCCATGAAAGTCCCGGAGACAGAGGAAGACTTCATCCAGTGGTACGAAGACTGCTGGGCGGACCGCGACGAGGTGGAGTACCCGAAGCTGTTCGGCGCCATCCGAGAGGAGGTGGACCTCCTGGAGGGCACCGGCGTGCTGGAGGGGTGGCTGGAGAGCGAGCTGGCCCAGGGCACGGAGATGGATCCGAACTGGCTGCCCATGGGCGTGCGCGTGGCGCCTCCCAGTCCAGAGCACCCGTACTGGACCTACGTCACGAGCGGCCTGTCCAACCCCTTCACGGTGGCCCCCGGCGAGGACCTGGCGGACGACGCCCGCAGCGGCCTGGGCTACGAGATGGTCATCCACACGCCCGAGGAGGAGCGCTGGCCGGTGCTGCGCCTCCTGGACATGATGGCCTACAACCTCGTGTGCGCGCGGCTGTTCGCCATGGGCCACCGCTACCCGGTGGACGGCACTCTCACCGGCAGTGAGACGAAGCTCGCCGGCTTCGTGTTCGTGAAGGACGCCAACCGCCCCAGCCACTTCACCCTGCCCAGCGGCCAGGTGGAGCTGCTCACGCTGGTGGGCGTGACGAAGAACGAGATGGCCTTCGCGCGCTCCAACGGCATGGACAGCCTGCTGAAGCGGCTGGCCGACCCCGCGAACCCGAGCACCGCGTTCATCACGCGCCCGGAGCGCGACGAGGCGAAGCTGTAGCTCCCCCACCCTCGCCGCCGCCGCGCTGACCGGCGCGCGGCGGCGAGGACTCCACCAGCGAGTGCAGGAGGCCCGGCTCGAAGGGCTTCTCGATGCGCGGCAGCGGCACGGCCTGGAGGAAGGCGCGGGCGCGCTCCGTGAAGCTGCCGCCCGTCATGAACACGAAGCGCGACAGGAGCTCCGGCCGGCGCCGCGACAGCTCCGCGTGCACGTCCATGCCGGTGAGGTCCGCCATCATCAGGTCGCAGAAGACGCGGTCGAAGGCGTCGTCCTGCTCCAGCAGCGCCAGCGCCTCCCGGCCGCTGTGCGCCACCACCACGTCATGCTGCCGGCCGAGGATGCGCCGGAGCACCGAGGTGAGCTGAGGCTCGTCGTCCACCACCAGCACGCGCTTGCGCGAGGGCCCGTCGTCCGCGCGCACCGCGGGGACGCCCGGGTGGACGATGGGCTCCGAGACGGGCAGCCGCACCTGGAAGGTGCTGCCCATGCCGGGGATGCTGGTGGCCGTCAGCTCACCGTGCATGCTGCGCACGAGCCCCAGGCAGATGGACAGCCCCAGGCCGCTGCCCTCCCCCACGGGCCGCGTGGTGAAGAACGGCTCGAAGGCGCGATGGAGGACCTCCGGCGTCATGCCCAGGCCGGTGTCGGACACCTCCGCCAGCACCCACGCGCCCTCGCGGCGGGTGGTGAGCGTCACGCGGTGCCTTTCGAAGGCGCCGGCGGGGATGGCGTGCGCGGCGTTGATGAGCAGGTGGAGGAACACCTGCCCCAGGCGCGCCTCGTGCGCCAGCGCGGGCGGCACCTGGCCGAAGTGGCGCTCCACCTGGGCGCGGCTGCGCAGGTGGGTCATGGCCATGGAGATGCCGAACTCCAGCGACGCGTGCACGTCCACCGGCCCCAGGCGCAGCTCGTCCGCGCGGGCGAAGGTCTGCAGGTCGCGCACGATGACGCGGATCCGCTCCGCGCCCTCCTTCGCCTCGCGCAGCGCCTCCAGCGCCTCGCCCAACACGTCCTGGAGCCCCGGACGGCGGGCGAGCGGCGTGAGCTGCTCCACCGCGAACTGGAGGTTGCCGGCGACGTAGGACAGGGGGTTGTTGATTTCGTGGCCCACGCCCGCGGCCAGCTGGCCCGCCATGGCCAGCTTCTCCGACTGCACCAGCCGCTCGCGCGCGGCCATCAGCTCGTGCGTGCGGCGCTGGGCCAGGGCCTCCGCCTCCAGGCGGCCGGAGTGCTCGCGGGCGAGCAGCGCGTCGCGCTCCGCCTGCACGCGCTTCTTGTCGGTGATGTCGCGCGCGTAGGTGGAGATGTTGCGGCCGCTGGACCAGGCGTGCACCTCGTGCCAGCGGTCCCTGCCGGTGCGCAGCTCGAAGAGGCGGTAGCTCTCCTCGGCGGCCACCTCCCGCATCGTGCGCTCGAACGGGGTGCCGCACAGCTCCGGGCACGACTCCCACAGCACGCGGCGGAAGAGCTCTTCCTGGGAGCGGCCGGTGAGCGCGGCCGCGTTGCGGTTCACGTAGGTGAGGCGCCAGTCCGTGTCCACGGTGAAGAAGGCGTCCGGCATGCTCTCCAGCACGTCGCGCACCCAGTCCAGCGTCTCGCGCAGCCCCTCCTCCACCCGCTGGGCGCTGGTGATGTCACGAAGGCGCAACAGCACCCCGTCCCGCAGCGGCACCGCCGTGCCCTGCAGCAGCACCTCCCCTTCGGTGAAGTGGTCCGCGTGCGGCCGGCCGGACTCCACCACCTGACGCAAGAGGTCCATGCGCCCGGCGATGCCGCCCTTCGAGGACACCTCGCCCAGGCGCCGGCCACGCAGGTACTCCGGCCCCCGGCCCAGCGCGCGCGCCGCGGCGGGGTTCGCCCAGAGCCACTCGAAGTCCTGGATGACTCCGCCCGGCGAGCGCACGGCGCGCAGCACCATGCACGCCTCCGGGTGTTCGCGCTCGGCCTCCTCCAACGCGGCCAGGAGCGCATCCGGGAGCGGGAGGGCCACGGTCGTATCGGTCGCGGACATCCGCCTCCTCGCGGCCCAGGCAGTGCCCAACCCCCGGGAAGCCCGCATGTCGCCACGAATCGCACTGCGGCTCAAGCCAGCCCCAGTCTTCGTATCTTTCTTAACCTTCTCGAATTACAGACACGTGAGAGTAAAAACCGGAAGGAATGGAAAGACTCCCCTCTGGACCGGAACGTCGGCCAGACTCATGCCTGCCCATGCGCCCTACCCTCATCACGCACGTCTCGTTCGAAGCCCTGCACCTGTCCCTGACGGAGCCGTTCGCCATCGCCACCGGCGCGCAGCTGGCGGCGGAGAATGTTCTTGTGCGCGTGACGCTCGCGGACGGCACCGTGGGGTTGGGCGAGGCGGCGCCCTTCACGGCGGTGAGCGGGGAGACGCAAGCCAGCACGCTCGCTTCGTTGGAGCCGGTGCGCGAGCTGCTCGTGGGCCGCGACGCCCAGGAGTGGCGGCCGGCGTCGGAGGCGCTGGGGGATGCGCTGACGCTGGCGCCGGCCGCGCGGTGTGGCGTGGAGATCGCGCTCCTGGACGCGCTCACGCGGCACCACCGCATCCCGATGTACGCCTTCTTCGGCGGGGCGGGGACGTCGCTGGACATCGACATGACGGTCACCGCCGGAGACGTGGCGCACGCGGTGGCGTCGACGCGGGCCATCCTGGGGCGCGGCATCGACACGGTGAAGGTGAAGGTCGGCGCGTTGGACCCGGACACGGACGCGGCGCGGCTCGTGGCCATCCACCAGGAGGCCCCGAAGGCGCGGCTCATCGCGGACGCGAACGGGGGCTACGACGTGGCGGAGGCGCTGGCGTTCCTCAAGGAGCTGGAGCGCGCGGAGGTGCCGCTGTCGCTGTTCGAGCAGCCGGTGGCCGACGTCGCGGGGCTCGCGGAGGTGACGCACCGCTCGAAGGTGTCGATATGCGCGGACGAGTCGGCGCGCTCGGTGAAGGACGTGCTGCGGCTCATCCGTGAGAACGCGTGCCACGGCATCAACATCAAGACGATGAAGTGCGGGATGGTGGATGCGGTGACGATGTGGAGCCTCGCCCGCGCGGCGGGGTTGGAGCTGATGGTGGGCGGCATGGTGGAGAGCGTGCTCGCGATGACCGCGTCCGCGCACCTGGCGGCGGGGCTGGGCGGCTTCAGCTACGCGGACCTGGACACGCCGCTGTTCATCGCGAACCACCCGTTCCAGGGTGGCGGTCAGTACTCGGGCTCACGGCTGACGTTGGACCCGAACGCGCTGGGGCACGGCGTCACGCTGCGCTGAGGCCTCAGCCCTTCACCGGGGAGGAGGCCACGTCCAGCGCCTTCTCCTTCCGCGCCATGCGTGCCCCTCCCGGAAAGGACTTCACGATTCTTCACAGGGCCGTGGCCCAGAGGGAAGGAAAGGCGTTCTGGCGCCGCGCGGCGTGGCGAACGCGGCGGGCGCGGTTAGGGATGAGGGGCTCATGTTGGATGCGCCCTCGTCATCGCCCAGGCTCGCGCTCGTGTCGGAGGACCCCCTGGCCCGGGGTGCGCTCGCACGGGCGCTGAGCGACCAGGCGGAGACCTGGACGATGGTGGCGGCGGGCACGCAGGTGGAGCTGGAGGCGACACGGGGCGAACCGCCTGACGTGGTGCTCTGGGACACGGGCCTGCGGCTGGAGGAAGGCGCGGCGCCGGACCTGGGCGCGCCCGTGCTGGCGCTGGTGGCGGACGAGGCGGCGGGGGAGCTGGCGCTGGGCGCGGGCGCGCGAGGCCTGCTGTTCCGCGACGTGGCCCCGGGGATGCTGGGCGCCGCGCTGCACGCGGTCGCGCGAGGCCTCACGGTGTTCGAGCCGGGCCTGTCTCACGTACGCGCCGCGCCCAGGAACACGGCGCCGTCGGGAGCTCCGGGGCCGGACACCCTGACGCCGCGCGAGCGCGAGGTACTGGGCCTGCTGGCGGAGGGCCTGTCGAACAAGGCCATCGCGGACCGGCTGGACATCAGCGAGCACACCGCCAAGTTCCACGTGAACGCGGTGCTGGCCAAGCTGGGCGTGCAGCGCCGCACGGAGGCGGTGGTGCGCGCGGCGCGGATGGGACTGGTGACGCTCTAACCACTCAGGGCGCGACGAGGGCGCTCAGGTGCTTCCACTCGTTGTCCAGCGAGGCCTTCAGCCAGTCGCGATGGAGTGATGGAAGGGGCCACCCATCAATATGAATCTGATTGGACGCGGCAACCATCGCCCGGCCCCTGGCGAGCTCCGCGGTCACAGCGGTCCGCTTCACATCGAAGTCTGGCAGCAACCCGGCGCCCTGCTCCATCTGGCGCAGGCCCATCAGCCGTTCCACCAGCGTGTTTCCTTCAGCGATGCGTTCGCCCAGGGTCCACAGGACGCGTCCCAGCCGAATCCGGTCCTTCTCTGTCAGCTCCGTCGTGGCTCCCACCCGCTTGAACAGGACCATGGGGCCCACCAAAGCCAATTCGCCCACCGCGGCCATGAAGGCTCCATCAACAGGAGCTTTGATTCCCGCCACCTTCATCCGCCGCTCCGCATCCGAGTACAGCCGAGCAAAGGAGGTGGTCCGGTACCGGGGCAGGGCAGCGATTCGCTCCAGTGACTGAAGCTCTTCCGCCGTGAGCGGCGCCTCCTGCGACGTGTTCTCCAGCAGCATGAGCAATGGCAACTGCGATTCATGGGACGCGGCGGCGAGCGGCGTCAGCCGTTCCCGCAGTGAGGCTTGGATCTGCCGCCGCGCCGTTTCATCCATGACTTCGCTATGGAAGGTCTCGAGGGTCGCACGCAGCAGGTCGGGATCCGCCACCTCGGACAGGTGACGCGCCATCCACCGCTGCTGCTCCTTCGATGGCCCCACCATCAACGCGGCGAGAAACCGTGTGTCCGGAGCCTGCGTGCCATTCCACACCGCACGGATGGCCTCCGGTCCCCAACCGGGCGTTTCCTCCGGCAGGAGTGGCTCCACCCGGAAGTCCGGACGCCCCGCCTCGATCCAGGCGGCGATGAAGGCTTCACGCCACTCACCGGTGGGGTTCGCCCGGCGCAGCCGAACGAGTGCTTCGAGAACCCGGCCTTCCGCCTGCTCGGGAGCCGCCTCGCGCAGCGAGGCCACGGTCTGGGCCGCCGCGTCCAGGGCTCCCTGCTCCAGCAGCATACAGGCCTGGACCATCAACGCCCCTGGCTCCTTCGGCGCGACCATCAATACCGAAGCGAGCTCCAGCCGAGCCTCGGACAACGCCCCGGTCCGCGCCTGGCTCGCGGATTCGCGGATCCGGTCCGCGACGGTCCTCTGGGGAGCTTCATCCATGGAGGGAGCAGGCGTTGCCCCGGTCAGGAGCACGCCCAGGGCCAGCAGGGACAGGGACCGCCTCGGAGCAAGCATCCGCGCAGTCTACGCCTTCTTCCTTCCGCCGACCTCAGGTGCCGACGCGCAGCTCGCGCAGGTGTTCGACCACCCAGAGGTATACCGGTCCGACGTCCTTGAACTGGTTGTTGGAGATGGCCATCACCAGCGCTTCCGCCTCATCAATCGTGGCGTCCACCTCCAGGCCCATGCAGGCCAGGGCCTCGCACATGGCGAGCCAGGAGATGCGCTTGTTCCCGTCCACGAAGACCTGCTTCGTCGCGATGTAGAAGAGCAGGTAGACGGCGAACATCAGCCCCGGGACCGCTTCCTGCGGGGCGCCGTACTCCTCCGCGGTCCAGGCCGCGCCCAGGGTCGCGCCAGGGCCCAGGGCATCGCGGACGCCCACCCTGCCGCCATGCGCGGCGATGCCCTTGGCCTGCAACTCCTGGAGCCGGGCCAGGCCGCAGAACCGGTCATACGGCTGCGCGTCGCTCATTGGGCCAGCCTCCTCAGCAGCTCACTCCACTTTCGCAGGGCGTGCGCGTCACGCTCCTCGGCGCTTGGAACCGGCACGTTGGCGCCCTTCTGGCGGATCCAGATGAGCCGGGGTTCAGGCCCCATGACGACCAGCGCGGAGATCTCTCGCAGGTGAGAGGCCTGCGCCACCTGCTCCGCCGTGGCGGTCACCGTGAGGGCCCCGCCCTCCGGCCGCACGATCTGGATGGCCGGCGTGTTCGACACGCCGGAATCGAGTTCCCCAATGATGCCGTGAATCACTTCCAGGTGAGGCAGCACTCTGGGTCCCTCCAACTGGGATGCACGCTGGAACATGCCCCAGCCTATGACTTCTTCCTGACCCCGGATCGAGACGCCCGCTTTCTCGGGGCAGGCGACGCTTCCGCACGAGCAAGGTCCATCTGGTTGCTGCCCGCGGACCACTGCCGACCTTCGCGCGACTCCCACTCACGCACCGCTCGGGCCACGAGCGGTGCCTTGTCCTCCAGATAGTCCAGCGTCACCCGCCGCCGCTCGTACTCCTCGAGCCACTGCCTCCGATACCGGACCACCCGTTCATCGTGGTCCAGCCCCAGGAGGCGCAACGTCTTGGCCGCCCGCTCTCGCAGTTGCGGCGGGCAGCGTTCCGTGACCTGGAGTTGAAGCGACGGAAGGAGGAGCACGAACCAACCATCCTCGATTTCGAAGGGATCCATCAGGCGCTCGGAGACAAGCGCCTGCTTGCGGCTGTTGAGCCATCCGGCGGAGTACCGGAAATTGGTCCATTCGTAGGCGAGCCGTCGATCTTCATCGATGGAGATGAAGTGATCGACGGTCCCTGGCGCGCCCAGATACATCGCGGTGTAGGCACACCGCTCGAAGAAGGCTGCCGCGAGTTGCGCATTGCAGCGTCGCCAATACGCGGGCGGACGGCTGAGAGCTGTTGGATTGCCGCGAAGCCAGCGCCGCCCAGGTGCTCGCACCCTTGAGTCGAAGTCCTCAGGCTCGCTTCCTGGAACGCACCGGATCACGGCCGCCTCCCCCATCGCGAGCGACGACCCACCGGGGCCAGAACGGATCCTGCTCCGGGAGCAGGCGTCGCAGTTCGGAGTCGATTTCCTTCAGAGTGCCCAAACCCTCGCGCTCGCCTCGCATGTAGGCCTCGGCGGCTTCCACCGCGCGTTCAGCCTCCCAGGCACGCGCCTGGGCCAGCCCCATGACAGGCGACGTCAGCCAGTCGTTTGCATCTCCCTGCTTCGCCCAGGGGAGATGCCGCAGGCGCACCTGCTCCTTTTCGAGCTGGAAGAGGAAGAGAGCATCCTGCTCCTCGTCGAAGAACGGCTCCAGGGAGGCCAGCACCAACGGGGAGTGGGTCGTCAGGAACGTCTGGACGGACGTCTCGCTCGCGAGGCCGTCGATGACCTGGATGAGCGATCCGACGATCCGGCGCTGCCACAGCGGATGGAGGTGCGTCTCCACCTCATCCACCAGCAGGATGAACCGGGGATCCGGCGCCTGCCCGAGGAACTCCGAGGCCTGGAGGTGTTCATGCCACGCCCAGACGACGAGGTAGGCCAGGCCCAGGATGCGGCGCATTCCCGCGGAGGCATGCACCACCGGAATGGTGCCGTACGGCATGTCGAGGGTCGGGTAGTTCTGGACGTCCTCGATGGCCAACCGCATGGGCCGCCCGGGGCGGATGGGCTCGTCGCGAGGGGACAGCTGTTCCAGCGCCCGCTTCAACATCTGGAACGGTGACTGCGCGGAACCATCGTCCTGCAACTGCCAGGTCAACCAGTCCCGGACGAGCCCGTTACAGACCGTCGTCCCCTCGTACTTCAGGCCATCCCAGAGGTCCTGGGGCGAGAAGTGGAAGGCATCCGGCCTGCGAGGCGCATCCGGATCCGCGCGCGACGTCTTGTGCCAGTAGTTCCGCGCAGGGTCCCAGACGGAGAAGCTTCCGTCGACGCGCGCATAGACAGTCAGACCCGGCATGCTCGGGCGCCCTTCGGGCCAGGGCCACAGCTGCCGTTCCGGGTCGAAGTCGCTCGTCTTGTTCGAGGCCCGCCGCGTCTTGCCCGTCAGGGCCCAGTCAATCCGACGCCGCTTCGCGCCACGATGCGGCCACGCAGGCAAACCGGGCCACGTCCCGGTCAGGCTCCACCACGCCACGTCGAGCAGGAAGCTCTTGCCCAACCCGTTGTCGCCCGTCAGGACGTTCAGCCGGGGTGCGAACTCGACGTCCAGGCGAGGCGCGGGGCCGACCCCCTGAAGGTGAAGCTCTCGGAGCATGCACCGACACTTAGCGCATCCCGTCCATGCCGCCCACTTCCGGAAGCCTGGAGGGAGGGGGAACACCCATCCAGCGCACACCCGCCCCACACTCCGGCTGCTACACTCCGCACCCTCCATGGCCAACCAGGATTGGGTCTCGCGCCTGCTCACCGGGCGTGCGTCGGCGGACAAGGGCCTCAGCGTCCATCTCTCCGAGCGCGACGGCGGCAGCCTCCACGACAAGATGCGGCAGGCGTATTGGTGGATCACCAACAACGCCGTCATCTGCCCCTACTACGACATCGAGTTCGGCGGCACCGCCGCCCTCAAGAACACCGCCGGGGACGAGGTCCACCTCCCGGAGGACATGAGCTACAGCTCGTTCGTCCTCATCCCGCTGCTCACCCTCTTCACCTGCCGCCGGGCCCTGCTCGTGGGCGGGCCGGGCCGCGGAAAAACAACCTCCGCCATCCTCATGGCCCTGCTCTCCGGCATGGGCCGCGAGGACGTCCACCGGGGCATCCAGCGCGGCCACCCGCAGCTGTCCATCGCGGACCTGCTCGGCGCGCCCCTGCCTTCCGACATGCTCAAGGCGGAGGACCTGTCCGCCGTGAAGGTCAGCTGGCGCAAGTGGATTGGCCAGCGCGTGAAGATCATCGACGAGTACAACCGCATCCCCACGAAGACCCAGTCCGCCCTGCTGTCGCTGCTGGGCGAGGGCTACGCGGAGATGATGGACCAGTACGTCTACACCGGCCGCTCGTCCTGGTTCCTCACCGCCAACGACGACCAGGGCGGCGGCACGTTCCAGGTCATCGAAGCGCTCAAGGACCGCCTGGACGTCGTCGTGCGCGCCGTGCCCTTCAACTCCGGCTTCGTGGACACGCTGCTCCAGCGCATCGAGTCCGACAAGTCCCCGGAGGAGATGCTCCCCAAGGACATCGTCTTCACGCCCGGCGAGCTGGAGAATGCCTTCAACTCCATCCTCGCCGTGGAGGTCCCCAAGGGCGTGCTGGAGCGCGTGGCCTTCTTCCTGGGCCAGCTGGACTTCTGCCGCATGGCGTCCCCGCGCTTCGAGTTCAAGCACAAGGACACGCTGAAGCTCGCCGGACAGACCGTGTCCGCCGTGTGCAACGAACAGTGCCCCTTGGACAAGAAGGTGCACCTCTGCACGCAGACGGAGAACGGCACCAGCGTGCGCGCGTACCAGACCATCCTCCACTTCGCGAAGGCGCTCGCGTTCTTCCGAGGCCACCGCGTGACGGAGCTGGAGGACTTCCGGCAGATCATCCCCTGGGTGCTGCACGAGAAGCTCACCCCCAACGCGCGCAGCCCCTTCTTCGAGGCGAAGGGCAACAAGCTGCTGCTCCAGGACCGCGTGGCGTGGATCCGCAACATGTTCGACATGGCCATGGCCCGCTACGGCACGCACGTGCCCGTGCGCCAGAAGGTCGTCGCCCTGCGCGCGGAGCTGGACCTGGGCCTGTCCGGCGTGGACCTGCGCACCACGGAGAAGCGCCTGTCCGCCGTCACAGTGCTGATGAACGACCTGATGACCCGCCAGGAGTTGTCCGGTCCGGTGTACGAGGACCTCATCCACTTGAAATCCCTCTACAGCCGCTACCGCAACTACGCGACGTGGCTGAAGGAGAACCCGGGCGGTCAGGGGAAACAGCCATGAGCGAGTTCGTCGACAACCTGGAGAAGGAAGCCCGCGGCCGGTTCGTGCGCTGGGACCCAGCGCTGTGGAGCGCGTTCCTCAACGGCCCGGTGGTCCGCCTGGGCCGGGCGCTCAAGGACGGTGATGCCGCGTCTGGAGAGGAGCTCCTGCGCGATTACATGCGCCTGGGCGCGGAGGGCATCGGGCTGGGCTACATGTATCCGGGGTCCGCCGGGCGGGAGAACTTCTTCACGCTCGCGTGGCGGGAGCTGCTGCCTCGCCTGTTGCCGGACCTGCGCCAGGAGGAGCAGGCCCCCGCGCTCGCGCGCGTGTGGAACCTCAGCGAGAACCTGGAGTCCGCGCCGCCCTGGGTGCAGCGGCTGTTCTGCCGCCTGGGCTCGAACCTGTCCTCGCTGGAGGACCTGGAGGGCCACCTGCACACCATCGCCAACGAGGCGATGGAGCCGCCGACCCAGGCGCTGGGCGACACGTCCACCGCGCAGTGGGTGGACCTGTCCCAGGAGGACTCGCGCTTCATGCCCGGGGAGATGCACTTCCTGGCGCCCGCCGTCGTCTGCGTGCACGACCGTCACCGCGCCACCGCCGCCGGCGGACGCGACGCCGCCACGCAAGGCGTGTGGCTGGTGAAGAAGCCCATGCTGCTGGGGCCCATGGGCTGCAACGAGCGGCTGGAGCCCGCGACGGGTAAGCCCTCCAAGGCGCTCACCTCGCTGGCGCAGCGCGACCCTCGCGCGGGGGATTGGTACAGCACCCAGCACAACGAATGGCGCGCGGTGGCCACGATGCACACGTCCCAGTGGCTGGCGGTCATCCTGCCGGCATGAGCGCGGGCGCGGCCTTCACCCCGGAGGAGGTGGAGCGGTGCTGGCGCGACGCGCTGGCGCTGTGGGACGTGCACGTGCAGTTGAGCCCGCCCGAACCGCACCAGCCCTTCCACCCCGGCGAGGCCACGCCGAACGAACCGCTCGCGTACATCGACCTGGTGCGCCGTCAGGTGTTCGTCCACTTCGACCTGCTGGTCCGCATGGGCGCGCGCGACAGCCTCACCGCCGTGCTGGCCCATGAAATCGGCCACCACGTGCGCTTCCCGCACACGCTGGGGTGGGACGCGGAGCTGCGCGTGCTGGAGCAGCGCCTCATCCCGGGCCTGGGCCAGTCGCTCACCAACCTGTTCTTCGACCTCCAGGTGAACGAGTTCGTGGGGCGCACCCACGCGGAAGCGCTGTGCCAGGTGTACCGGGGCTTCCTGCGCACGCCCGACGGGCGCAAGAAGAACAAGAAGAAGAAGGAGAAGGACGGCGACACGGGCGGACCGTCCCCGCTGTTCTGCTTCTACCTGGCCATCTACGAGGAGCTGTGGCGCAGGGAGCCCGGACACCTGGTGCCCGAGGCCCTGCTGCCGAAGCTGGAGGAGGCCTACCCGGGCTTCCGCGCGCAGGCGCGCATGTTCGTGCAGACGTTCTACGCGCTGCCCGACCCGCGCCTGCAATTCCTCTACTTCTGCGCCGCGTTCATCCGCTTCATCGACCTGCCCTCGGAGGTCGGCTTCTGCATTCCGCTGGCCGGCGACCTCGGCACTCCGGACGAAGGCGACCTGGACGCGGCGGTGCAGTCCGGAGGCCGGTGGGAGGACGCGCTGAACGCGGCCCGCGCGAACGGCTGGCTGGACGACTCTCACGACACGAAGGAGTCGGATCCGCTGGAGACCATCCGCCGCGCGACCGCGCACCTGCCCGGCAATGACGGCGGCAGGCTGCGGCGCGCGCTGGTGGCCCGGTACTACCGGCGGCTCGTGGACCAGTACATCCTCAAGCTGCCCGCTTCGCCCTCGAAGCCGGAGCCCTACCTGCGCACGATTCCAGAGGCGTGGGAGTACGGCGACGACCCGACCACCATCGACTGGACGCTCACGGTGATTTCGCAGGGGCACCTGGCCGCCGTAGCCCCTCTGCGCCGCGAGTTGGAGGCGGACCTGCCGCCGCAGTCGGACCTGGGCGTGCCCGCGCTGGAAATCTACCTGGACACCAGCGGCTCCATGCCCAACCCGCAGCAGGACCTCAACGCGATGACGCTGGCCGCACAGGTGCTGTCGGCCTCCGCGCTGCGCAAGGGCGCCACGGTGCGCGGCATCATCTACTCGGCGGACAACCCCATCGTGTCCCCGTGGATGTACGACGAGGAGACGGCGCGCGACTTCTTCTTCCACTACATCGGTGGAGGGACGTGGTTCCCCGTGGAGGTGATGGACGAGCTGTCCGTGGAGCGGCCGGATGCGCTGCGCGTCGTCATCTCCGACAGCGACTTCCTGTACAACATGCGGCAGGAAAACGCGCTGCCGCGGTTTGCCCGCGCGATGAACCGGTCGCGCCGGGTGGTGGCCTTCCTCGCGCTGCCAGACGACGCCCCCGCGCGGCAGGTGATGGCGCCGGTGATGGGGAGCCCACGCTTCCGGCTGGCGACCGTGCAATGGATGTCTGACTTTGGCCGTGCCGCAGCGGCACTGGCCGATGCCCTGTTGGAGAAATGATGGCGGTCTCGATTCCCCTCATCCGTGAGCAACTGGCGGCCACGCCCATCGTGTCGCCGTATCCGCATGACCTGGCGGTGGCCATCGTCTGCGACACCTTCCGCATGGCGAGCCAGCGTCCTCCGTCGCAGGCCGAGTGGGCGAAGCTGGAGCAGCGCGTGAAGAACCCGCTGTTCCAGGAGCAGGTGGGCATGCTCGCGCACGTGCTGGTGTCGTCCGACCTGCGCAAGAAGACGGTGCTCTACCTCACCGCGGACCGCACCCCGCAGGCGCGCCTCCAGCAGTTCTTCGAGGAGGTGCATCCCCTCACCGCGGAGATGATCCGCTCCAACGCCTTCCGCCAGGAGGAGTTCCTGCGCAAGTGGCTGGCGGCCCTGGGCGCGGACATCGAAGGCGAGACGGAGGCAGAGTCGAAGCGCCACCTCAAGGAACTGGACTACCGGCAGGCCGTGACGGACCTGCGCAAGGTGGAGGAGGCGCGCAAGAAGGAGGCGGACCGGCGCCAGGAGATGCTCCAGGAGGCCCAGCGCAAGGAAGCCGAGGCCCGGGGCTGGCGCGAGTGACGCTCGGGGTCGCGCCCAGGGCTCGCATCCGCCGCGACAGCCACACGCAGCGCCCGCACCTGCCGTGGGCGCTGGACGTGGCGGCGGGCCTGGCGCGCGGCACGGCCACGGTGGACGAAGCCGCCGCCCGCGCGGAGCTGGAAGCGCGCCTGCCTGCTTTGCGTGACGCGCTCCTGGGCTCGCCCTACTACGTGCGCGTGCTGCGCGAGTCGGGCCTGCACCCCGGCGACCTGCGGCGTCTGGAGGACCTGCGGCACTTCCCCGCGCTGGACCGTGCCACGCTCGCGCGCCACTGGGAGGACGTGCCCACGCTGCCCGCCGCGTCCGACGAGTGCGTGGTGGTGAAGAGCTCCGGCACCACCGGGGACCCGGTGAACGTGCTGCGCGACCGGCGCGACTGCCTGCTCATGTGGGCCGTGCTGCGCTTCTTCACCGAGCGCACCAACACCGTGCCCCCGCCGCGTCCGCGCGTGGTGCTGCTGGATGCGCTGCCGGGCGGGCTGGAGTACTCGGTGCGCCTGCCGCTGTTCCACGACGGCGCCCTGCACCGCGTCTCCGTGCTGCGCGATGACGCGGTGGCGCGCCTGCGACGGGTGAAGGCCTCCGTCGTCTTCTCCGACCCGGAGGGGTTGCGCTGGCTGCTGGCCCATCCGGAGGTGCCGTCTCCCCAGCTGGTGCTCACCTCCGCGCAGCACCTGCCGCACGCGCTGCGCGACGCGTGGAAGCAGGAGCGCGGCGTGCCGGTCCTCAACTACTACGCCGCCACGGAGACGGGGCCGCTCGCGTGGGAGTGCCTGGAGGACGCGAACCGGGGACGCTTCCACGTGCTCACGCCGGACGTCTGGCTGGAGCCGGACGGGGACGAGGTGGTGGTGACGCGGCTGCGCCCCAGCGTGCTGCCGCTGTTGCGCTACCGGCCTGGGGACACCGGCACCGTGCGGCGCGACGCCTGCGCCTGCGGCTTCCACGGCTGGACGCTGACGGGCTTTGGCGGACGCGGAGCCTGCGCATTCCACACGCCCTCCGGCCGCGCGGTGGACGCCTGGTCGCTGGCGTGGGTGTTCAAGCACCACCCGCTGCGCGCGTTCCGGCTGACGCAGGTGACCCGGGAGCACTTCACGCTGGAGCTTTCAGGCGCGCCCGCGGACAGCGTGGCGGCGTTGTGCGAGCGACTCACCGCGGCGCTACGCAACCTGGGCTGGACGATGCCGGTGGTGGAGGCGCTGGGTGCGGAAGGGCTGGCACCGGCCGCCAAGCCGCTCCCCTTCCGTTGCGAGCTGACGCTTCCGGGGTGAGCCAGCCCTTCGCCCGGTCGTTTGCCCTGGATTCCCGCGCCTCGCGTGAAGATTCTCCCAGGGAGGGTGCACCCGCACGGAGGACACATGGAGACTCGGAAGCTGGGCAGGCAGGGCCTCACCGTTTCGGCGCTGGGCCTGGGCTGCATGGGCATGTCGGAGTTCTACGCGGGCCGCGACGACGCGGAGTCGGAAGCCACGCTGCTCCATGCGCTGGACCGGGGCATCACCTTCTTCGACACGGCGGACGCCTACGGACCCGGCCGCAACGAGGAGCTGGTGGGCCGCGTGCTCGGCCCCCACCGCCAGAAAATCATCCTGGCCACGAAGTTCGGCCTGGTGCGTGACCCCGCGAATCCCCAGTCGCGCGGCGTCAACGGCCGGCCGGACTACGTGAAGCAGGCGTGCGACGCGAGCCTGAAGCGCCTGGGAATGGATGTCATCGACCTCTACTACCTGCACCGCGTGGACCCGAAGACGCCCATCGAGGACACCGTGGGCGCGATGGCGGAGCTGGTGAAGGCCGGCAAGGTGCGCTTCCTGGGGCTGTCGGAGGTGAACTCGGAGACGCTGCGCCGCGCGTGCGCCGTGCATCCCATCACCGCGCTCCAGTCGGAGTATTCGCTGTGGAGCAGGGACCCGGAGGACGGTGTCCTCCAGACGTGTCACGAGCTGGGCGTGGGCTTCGTCCCCTACAGCCCGCTGGGTCGCGGCTTCCTCACCGGCCAGTTCAAGCGCTTCGAGGACCTGCCGGAAGACGACTACCGCCGCCACTCGCCGCGATTCCAGGGGGAGAACTTCCAGCGCAACCTCAAGCTGGTGGAGCACATCGACCGGCTCGCGAGCCAGAAGCAGTGCACGCCCGCGCAGCTGGCGCTCGCCTGGGTGCTGTCGCGCGGCGAGGACGTGGTCCCCATCCCCGGCACCAAGCGCCGCAAGTACCTGGACGACAACCTGGGCGCCCTGGACGTGAAGCTCACGCAGGAGGACCTGGCGGCCATCGAGTCCATCGCTCCGCCGGGCGTGGCCGCGGGCGAGCGCTACCCCACCGCCATGCAGGGGTTCCTCCAGACCGACGCACGGAAGGAGGCACGCTGACGGTGGGCCCCAGGCCCGTCCGCCCCGCGCATCCATGACCGCGCCCGCTCCGTCCGCCCCGCCGCATCCGCCGGTGCCTCCCTCCTCTCCGTCTCCGCGCGCGCCGGAGTCGTTCCAGAAGGAAAAGGGCTCCGCGCTGCTGAGCTACGGGCTGGCGATAACGGGCGTCGTGGTGGCGTTCCTCGCCCAGCGGCTGCTGTGGCCCTACATGTCCAGCGCTCCGTTCCTGGCCTTCTTCGCCGCCGTCGCGTTCGCGGGCTGGCGGGGAG